>NZ_JAQMTY010000199.1 GCF_028330765.1 Spirulina subsalsa CS-330
AATTAAAGGACTCGCTGTCGCTCGATTTGTTTGTTGGTGCAAATTCATCTCGCCACTAAAAGGCACGTCCGCCGTTACCTTCGGTAACTCTACTCGGACTCGCTTTATAGTGGGAGTCTTCTTTGCACATTTTAAGATAAGACGGAAACGATTCATCGGCAGGAATAATGTATTCCTTTGCCAACGAGCATCGGTCTACCGGACACCGACGCGAAGCAATCCAGTCTTTGAGTTCGCGCAAAGCGTAGTTATACAGGCCTCTGCACGTCTCAAGCCACGACCGCAGTTCAGTTTGCTGCACGGCATCTGGATAGATTCGATAGGTGTAGTTCATTGTCAACATAGCTATAATTTCCCACAAGCCATAGCTACTGGCAAATGCTTGTCTCATCCCCATCGTAGGGCTTAGCCCTTCCCGTAGGGTGGGGAATCGACAAGCGCGGGGAGTCCATGTATCCCGACGCTGATGCTTCGCCTACAGCGCGGGACTTATAGCTCCCCGAACCCCTCAAAAGTTAATTTTGGAGACCGTTTTAGCTCCTGCTGTTCCTTTGCTTGATTCTGCGATCGCCCCTATGCTCTCTCTTTCCCCCGCCCTCAAAACCCGCCTCGCCCAACCCCTCCACATTGGTTCCGTCACCCTCCACAGTCGGGTTTTGCAATCCCCCCTTTCCGGTGTCACTGACCTCGTGTTTCGTCGCCTCGTGCGCCGCTACGCCCCCCGCTCCATGCTCTACACCGAAATGGTCAGCGCCACGGAACTTCATCACCTGCGCACCCTCCCCCAAGTGATGGCCATTGACCCCGATGAACACCCGATCAGTATTCAACTCTTCGACTGTCGCCCCGATTTCATGGGGGAAGCGGCCCGCAAAGCCGTCGCCGAAGGAGCCGCAACCATTGACATTAATATGGGCTGTCCGGTGAATAAAATCACGCGACGCGGGGGCGGCTCATCCTTGCTGCGGCAGCCGGAGATAGCAGAAGCGATCGTGCGGGCGGTGGTGGCGGCGGTGGATGTGCCGGTGACGGTGAAAACGCGCCTGGGGTGGAGTGATGACGAAATTACGATCGTAGACTTTGCCCAACGCCTAGAGCAGGCGGGGGCGCAGATGTTGACGATCCACGGTCGGACGCGGCAGCAGGGCTACACCGGAACGGCGCAATGGGATTGGATTCGCACGGTGAAAGAGGCGGTGACTGTGCCGGTGATTGCCAATGGGGACATTTTTTCGGTGGCGGCGGCGGTGCAATGTTTGGAGCAGACCGGAGCCGATGGGGTGATGTGTTCGCGGGGGACGTTGGGCTATCCGTTTTTGGTGGGTCAAATTGATCACTTTTTACGCACGGGGGAATTGTTACCCGACCCGACGATCGCCACATCCCTCGCCTGTGCCCAAGACCATCTCCTCGGCCTGTGGGACTATAAAGGACAGCGCGGCATCTACCAATCCCGGAAACATTTAGCCTGGTATTGCAAGGGGTTTCCGGGGGCGGGGGAATTGCGCGATCGCCTCTCCCAAATCGAAACCGTCGAAGCGGGGTTAGGCTTGTTAGCAGCGGCAATTGAACAAGCCACCCTCTCCCAAACCACCACCGCCCCCCAGCCCATCCTGTCCTAACTCCTTCATGTTTGTCACCGAACCCTTAATTTATCTCCAACTCCAAAAAACCGCCTGCACCCATATCGCCCGCCTCCTCAACACCTATCTCGGCGGCGAACAGATCGGCAAACACCGCCGGATGCCGCGCCACTACCTCAATAGCTCCCAGGTAATCCTTGGTTCTGTGCGTAATCCTTGGGATTGGTATGTGTCGCTCTGGGCGTTTGGCTGTAGTGGTCAGGGGGATCTCCGTCGCCGTTTGGGGGAGCGGGAAATTTGGCCCCATGTGAAAAACCTGCCGCGTCACCCGACCGGAGCCTTGAAAAACCTACGCGGTGAACTCACCAAGCCGATCCAGCAGTGGGCCGACCTCTACAGCGATGCCCATGATCCCCAAAAATTTCGCCAGTGGCTGCATCTCCTCTTCAACCCCCACCGTCAGTATGATCTCCGCGAAGGCTATGCCCACAGTGCGATCGCACCCTTCGCCGGATTGATGACCTATCGCTATCTCCGCCTCCATTGCCTCGATATCACCCCCCTCTATCAACCCCACATCCAAACCTGGTCACACCTCTACGACTTTGACCAAGCTCAAAATATGCTCACCGCCGTGATTCGCATGGAACATCTCAGCGAGGATTTCATCACGATCCTCGCCCAAGTGGGCTACCCCCTCACCCCGATCCAAGCCGCCGAGGTGCGATCGTCTCACAAGTCCAACCCCTCGAACCATCGCCATTTTCGGGATTACTACGATGAGGCGGCGATCGCCCTCGTGGCTGACCGTGAACAGTTAATCATCGAAAAATATAACTACAGTTTCGCGCCGTCTTCCCTGATGTGACCCGATCGGTTGACCTCATCTGCGTTGAATCTTCCTCTCAAGCCTCCCTAGGTCAGGGGAACTTTTTCCGCCCTTGCAAAGGGGTGCTAGCCGGGTAGGGGGGGATTTAAGGGGGTACAAAGCGCGATCGCCCAAGCGAGTCTTGCACTCTGTCTACTCCGCCTTGATGGTCTGCGATACCATAAAGATGTACTAATTTGCTGAGTCCTATGGCTAATCCCCAACCCTTTCCCCGTTGGCAGCAACCATTACCCACCATGTATGACCTACCCAGTGAAGATCCAGAGGAGCCTGGTTTGCCCGACGAATTTCATGCCTTACAACCTCAACTCTTGAGCCAAACCTGCCAAGTGCCAGAAGCGATCGCCGCCACCCGCCTTATGGCCCAAGATTTAAATCTCTATTACGACCCGCGTCATACCCAATGGTATAAACGCCCGGATTGGTTTATTGCGCTGGGGGTGCGGCCCGTGGAACGGCAGGAGGAATTACGGTGGAGTTATGTGGTGTGGCAGGAAGGTGTTGCACCGTTTTTGGTGGTCGAGTTGCTCTCTCCCGGCACTGAATCAGATGATTTGGGCTATGGAAACCGCGATCGCCAACCCCCCAGTAAATGGGAAGTGTACGAGCAAATCCTCCATATTCCCTACTATGTCGTTTTTGATCGCCGCGACAACCGTTTCCGCGCCTTTCGCCTCGAAGGAGAACGCTATCAACCCCTGGAATTGCCCCGCCGCAAACTCTGGCTAGAATCCCTCGATCTCGGCCTGGGGGTTTGGGATGGCCGCTATAACGGCGTTGAAGGGCAATGGCTACGGTGGTATAACAGTGCCGGAATCTGGATTCCAACCCCAGAGGAACGCGCTGAAACCGAAGCCCAACGCGCTGAAGCCGAAGCCCAACGCGCTGAAGCCGAAGCCCAACGCGCTGAAGCCGAAGCCCAACGCGCTGAAGCCGAAGCCCAACGCGCTGAAGCCGAAGCC
>NZ_JAQMTY010000200.1 GCF_028330765.1 Spirulina subsalsa CS-330
ATTAAAGGACTCGCTGTCGCTCGATTTGTTTGTTGGTGCAAATTCATCTCGCCACTAAAAGGCACGTCCGCCGTTACCTTCGGTAACTCTACTCGGACTCGCTTTATAGTGGGAGTCTTCTTTGCACATTTTAAGATAATGATCACATTTTGCCCAGAGAGTGGAGCGATCGGGTCTTCCCCTCGTAGCATAGAAAATGCTGATCCCTCTCTCCTCTGTGCCATGGTTGTTCCTGCTGATTCCGCCCACCGTGCCGCCCAACTCCGCCAAGAACTCCAGCGGGCCGGCTATGCCTACTATGTCCTTGATGACCCCATCCTGCCGGATTCCGTCTATGACTCCCTCTATCGGGAACTGCAAGACCTCGAACAGCAATACCCGGAACTGATCACCCCGGATAGCCCGACTCAGCGCGTTGGCGATCGCCCCGCCCAGCAATTCCCCTCCGTCCGCCACCATATCCCCCTCTACAGCCTTGAAAATGCCTTTAATCTCGGCGAGTTGCAGCAATGGCAAGACCGCTGGCAACGGCACGCCGCCACGGTTCCGGCGTTTGAATATGTGTGTGAATTAAAAATTGATGGGTCTGCGATCGCCCTCACCTACGAAAACGGCCTCCTCACTCGTGGCGTAACCCGTGGCGACGGCATCAGCGGCGAAGACATCACCCCCAACGTCCGCACGATCCGCTCAATTCCCCTCAAGCTCAACCACCCCAACCCCCCCGCCCGCGTCGAAATTCGGGGCGAAGCCTTCTTACCCCTAGGGGAATTTGAGCGGATTAACGCCGAACGCGCCGCCGCTGATGAAGCCCTCTTTGCCAACCCCCGCAACGCCGCCGCCGGAACCCTGCGCCAACTCGATCCCCAAGTGGTGGATCAGCGTCGCCTCGACTTTTTCGCCTACACCCTCCATATTCCCTCCGATCCAACACTGCACCCCCAAACCCAATGGGATGCCCTCGAACTGTTGCAGGCTATGGGGTTACGGGTCAATCCCAATCGGCAACGATGTGAGGATTTAGCGGCGGTGTGGGCCTATTTTGACCAGTGGGAAACGGCGCGGCGCGATCTGCCCTACATGACCGATGGCGTGGTGGTGAAGTTGAACCCCGTGCCGCTGCAAACCCAATTGGGCTTTACCCAAAAATTTCCTCGCTGGGCGATCGCCCTCAAATATCCCGCCGAAGAAGTGGCCACCCGTGTGAGCGCGATCGCCGTCAATGTGGGGCGCACCGGAGCCGTAACCCCGATGGCGATTATGGAGCCGGTACAGGTGGCGGGCACAACGGTGCAGCGGGCGACGCTGCACAATGCCGATCGCGTTGCGGAATTGGATATTCGCGTCGGGGATACGGTGATTATTCGCAAAGCCGGGGAAATTATCCCGGAGGTGGTGCGAGTCTTGGCGGAACTGCGCCCACCCCAAACGGCCCGCTTTCAAATGCCCACCACTTGCCCGGAATGTGCGACCCCCCTCGTTCGTCCGGCGGATGAAGCCGTGACCCGGTGCGTGAATCGCTCCTGTCCGGCGATCGTGCGGGGGGCGCTGGAACATTGGGCCAGCCGGGATGCGCTGGATATTCAGGGCTTGGGGGAAAAGTGGGTGGCGCAGTTGGTGGCGGCGGCGTTGGTGCGATCGCTCGCTGATCTCTACACCCTCACGCCCGATCAACTCCTCACCCTGGAACGGATGGGGACAAAATCCGCGCAAAATTTAGTGAATGCGATCGCCGCTTCCAAAGCCCAGCCCTTCGCCCGTGTCCTCTACGGTTTGGGAATTCGTCATGTGGGCAAGGTCAACGCCGAACTCCTCACCCAAACCTTCCCCACCGTGGCACAGTTGGCCGAGGCACGAGTCAGCGACCTAGAAGCCGTCTACGGCATTGGCGCAGAAATTGCCGAATCCGTGTATCACTGGTTTCAAGACCCAGGCAATCAAACCCTGATCGCCGACCTCCAAGCCGCTGGGCTTTGTTTTGAGAGCGATCCTAACCCGGTGGCAACAGAACAGCCGGTGAATGATGCGATCGCAGGACAATCCTTTGTGATTACCGGTACGCTGCCCACCCTCAGCCGCCAAGAAGCCACCGACCTGATTAAACAGGCCGGCGGCAAAGTCGTGAGTTCAGTTAGTTCAAAAACAAAGTACCTAGTGGCGGGAAAGAAAGCCGGTTCTAAACTGGCGAAGGCGCAGGAACTCGGTATCCAAACCCTCAATGAAGAACAGCTTCGTCAACTCCTTCGGTTAGGCTCCTAACGTGAAGATGCAGTCCCAATCATCCCAAACGAACCGTTCTAGGCTTCGTCGCGGCGGACTTTGAGCGCACCCAGAGCCGCAACACCCAAGAGACCTAACAAGGTAGCAGGTTCGGGAACCGGGTTCGGCCCAGGAACCGGGTCGCCGGTCAAACCACGGACTGCGAAGACAGCATCGTTAAAGTCACGGTCAGATTTGCCGGATTCTTTCGTACCAAACAAATCTTCAACACCGATCAGCGTCCAATATTCAGCGGTGGCTTCATCGTAGTAGGAACGGGCGATGAAGTGCTGGAGACCATCGGGGTTTTCATCCGCTTTCGTGCCGAAGGTGTAGCGGGAGTTGCCCGTTTTCGCGTTGTACTGCTTCAGGTAGAAGTCGAGTTGGGTGTCACCGGTAAAGGTACCGAGGCTGACACCATCACCCAAGCTCAAAGCACCGTCTGCTTCGGCGATGATACTTTCAGACGAAGAGACATCACTGAAAATGGTTTGTTTTTCGCCACCGTTGACGGAGTAAGACAGGATGTTGCGCAAGCTTGCGCCTTCGTTGATGAAGTAGACTTCGAGGGGTTGAGCGCCATCGAGCCAGCGCAGGGTTTCGGGGTCAAGGTCAATTAATTTCGCGGCGCTGTCTTTGATTTCTAAGCGCTCGGAGTTGACCATGCTGTTGAAGAGATTAAAGAGGTCTTCGTTGCTGTCGCGTAGGTTCATGGCTTGGGCGTTAGCTGCGCCAGCGGAGAATAAAGCGGTAGCAGCGGCAAGGGTCAAACTGAGGGTTTTAATGGTGAAGGATTTCATAGGACTTTTGGGACTCACTTAATACATCTGTTAACAGTCTAGGAGAAAAATCAGGGGGTGGGAAGATTAAAAATGAGGTTTTACATAAACTTGTTTTTTGTTGGGGGGAGTTTAAAGCTGCTGTAAATCCTGAGGCTGTGAAATGCAATGGTTTTGGAGTAGACTGTGCTGTCTTGATCTTAGTTTAGCATGAATCCGTGACTCATGAAAGCTATGTTGGTCAAGGCTTGGGCTTATTCTCTTTGGAATGAAAAATGAGTGTTTCTACGTGGTTGATATCCTATGATTCCTAATAAAATACGTGATTATACTGAGAGACTTTGAAACGCATAAAAACACATGATTTTAGCTGTTTTTGATCTGGATCACACCTTAACGAAACGGGAATCACTTCTGCTATTTTTTCGCGTTGTGCGGGGGTGGCCACGCTTTGTGGGGGGGCTGGTGCGGTTGATGCCTGCGATCGCTCGCTACACATTCAAGCAGATTGACAACCAACAACTAAAGCAGGCATTTTGTCAGGAATATCTGGGGCAATGGGCAGAGTCTACGGTGACAGCATGGGGGGAACGGTTTACGGATCGATACCTATGGGGGATGCTGCGACCCGCAGCCGTGGAGCGACTCCGCTGGCATCAAGCCCAGGGACACCGAACGTTAATCGTCAGTGCTTCACCGGAACTGTATCTGCGGCCCTTGGCGCAACGGTTGGGGGTGGATGGGGTGTTGGGGACGCGCTTGGTGACGGGGGCGGGGCGGTTGACGGGGGAGATTGACGGGGCAAATTGTTACGGGCCCGAAAAGGTGCGGCGGCTGCGGGAATGGTTGGGGGAGTTGGAGCCTGACGAAATCTATGCCTATGGCGATAGTCGGGGCGATCACGAATTGTTAGCGATCGCCACTCACCCCTATTACCGCTGTTTTGGCCCGTGAGCGATCGCGCCTCTACACCCTAGACAGCGTTGATCAAAAAGAGCTTGGCCATCTGCCAAGCTCTTTGTAAAGGAATGATGAAGAGACGGACGAGAGGCGCGATCGTTTTAACGAGCGGTGGCGGCGGTGGCGGCGGTGTCCCCTTGGGGGGCGGCCTTGAGTTGGATTAATTCGATTTTGTAGCCGGTGGGGTCTTCCACAAAGGCGATCACCGTGGTTCCGTGTTTCATCGGGCCCGGTTCCCGGACAACATTGCCGCCTTGGGCTTTGATTTGCTCACAGGTGCTGTAGATGTCCTCAACCCCTAGGGCGATGTGGCCGTAGCCGTCGCCGATGTCGTAGTGGTCTGTGCCCCAGTTGTAGGTGAGTTCAATCACGGTATTGTCGGATTCGTCCCCGTAGCCCACAAACGCCAGGGTAAACTCACCGCCGGGATAGTCTTTTTTGCGAAGGAGCTTCATGCCTAAAACATCGCAGTAGAAGGCGAGGGATTCGTCAAGATTGCCAACACGAAGCATGGTGTGGAGCATGCGCATAGAGAATTCTCCTAGAGTGTTTGAGGGTTTTACCGGTTCTGTTGTTAGGGTAGCGAATTTAAAACTGGGGTTCAGCCGGGGCGATCGCACTCGCATTCAGCCGCTCTTGTTCCCGTGCTGCGATGAATCGAGCTTCGGCAGCCTCGGCAGCGGCCTGATCGAGAATCTCCCAGAGGGTATGAAGGAGGGGATCGAGACCCGCTTGGGACACGGCGGAAATATTGAAAATCGGGGCGGTGGTCACTTTCGCAAATTCAGCGCGGATGAAGTCGCTCATCTCTGCGTCCATGGCATCAATTTTGTTCAAGGCGAGGAGTTGGGGGCGATCGCACAATCCCCGGCCATAGGCCTTCAGTTCATCCTGAATCGTGTGATAGTCCGCCACCGGATCAGGAGCCGTCACATCGACCAAATGCACCAACACCCGCGTCCGCTCAATATGGCGCAAAAAATCATGACCCAACCCAACCCCCGCATGGGCCCCCGCAATTAACCCCGGAATATCCGCAAACACCGTACCATCCCCCGTCGGACGACGCACCACCCCCAAATTCGGAACCAAGGTGGTGAAAGGATAATCGGCAATTTTCGGACGAGCGGAAGACAGGGACGCGATCAGGGTGGATTTTCCGGCATTGGGGAGACCGATTAAGCCCACTTCGGCCAATAATTTCAATTCCAACCGGAGGCGGCATTGTTCCCCTTCGCGGCCCGGCAAGGCGAGTTCAGGGGCGCGATTGCTATTGGTGAGAAAGCAATGGTTACCCAAGCCCCCCTTGCCCCCGGCCGCCACCCGGAGCCGTTGCCCATCATCCACCAAATCCCCGATCAGCGTGGTTTCCTCGGTTTCGGGGTCAATGGTGTAGATCATCGTGCCACACGGTACTTGGATGATCAGGTCATCCCCAGAGGCTCCGGTGCGTTTGTTGGGGCCGCCCCGCTTGCCACTGTCGGCTTTGAAGAGGCGCAAATATTTAAAATCCAGCAGAGTTTGTAAATTTACCGCTGCTTCGAGATAGACAGAACCGCCCCGCCCGCCATTGCCGCCCGCCGGGCCGCCCGCAGGCACGTATTTTTCGCGACGAAAGGCAACGATCCCATCACCTCCGTCTCCGGCTTGGATTTCAATTTCGGCGTAGTCAATGAATTGCATGGATTTTTGGCGCTTGGCTGAGGCGGGGGTGTTGATCGTATCCCTTTATCTTAATGTGCAAAGAAGACTCCCACTATAAAGCGAGTCCGAGTAGAGTTACCGAAGGTAACGGCGAACGTGCCTTTTAGTGGCGAGATGAATTTGCACCAACAAACAAATCGAGCGACAGCGAGTCCTTTAATTGAATTTTTGCCATTTTGTATGATAGTTTGATATATTCTTCTTGGGGAGGATTAAAACTTAAAATACAGTCGGTAGCTGAAAAGTTTGGCTGTATCGTTTTAGCAGTTAACCCTAAATATACATCCCAAACTTGCTCGCATTGTAGTCATGTTGACTCCGCTAGTCGGAACAAAGAAAAGTTTGTTTGCACTCATTGCGGATTCATGGCAGATGCAGACAATCAGGCAAGTGTCAATATTGGCATGAAAGGACTTGAACTCCTTGGAATTAGTCCGTCCAAGCTACTGGTGGATAATCAGAAAGTTACGGCTAAATCTGAATTAACAGATTTGAGAAATCAGGATAAATCAATGGCGTTAGTCGTTGAGCCTAG
>NZ_JAQMTY010000201.1 GCF_028330765.1 Spirulina subsalsa CS-330
GATGTTCACCTTCTCTCGATCCCCCCTAGCCCCCCTTAAAAAGGGGGGAACGAAAAAAAGTCCCCCTTTTTAAGGGGGATTTAGGGGGATCAAACGCAGACGAGGCCAACATTTGAACGTTATGTATAAGCAGTAGCCCCGGTGGAGGGAGAGGGGAGCCACCCACTTTATCAATCCCTGAGGACGGCTATATGTACCCTTTGCTGACGGAAGCGATCGCGATCGAGCGGGTGACGATCGCCATTCGGGATCTTGCCCCCCATCTCCATCACCGCAAAATCATTCAACTGTCCGATCTGCATTATGACGGCTACTCCCTGAGCGATCGCACCCTCCAGGATGCGATCGCCCAAGTCAACGCCGAAGATCCCGACCTGATCCTGCTGACGGGGGACTACGTGACCCGCGATCCGGAATTGATCCATCCCCTGGCCCAACAGTTGCAAGCCCTGCACAGCCGTTGGGGGGTGATCGCCAGTTTGGGCAATCACGATAACCACGGCCGACCCTATCGCCAGATGATTATTGAGGCGCTCCAGGCGGCGGGTTTAACGGTGTTGTGGAATGCGATCGCCTACCCCTGGGGGCCAGATTTCCCCGTCGTCGGGTTAGCGGATCTGTGGTCGTCGGACTTTCAACCCCAAACCCTCCTCGCCTCCCTTCCCCCCAACCTGCCCCGCCTCGTCTTGTCCCATAACCCCGACTCCGCCGCCCGCCTCCAACCCTTCCGAGTGGATTTGCAACTGTCCGGCCATACCCACGGCGGTCAAATTGTCCTCCCCACGGGCGAACCCTTGCCCGAAATCCTGCTGCGGCTGCGACGGGTGGTGACGCGGTGGATGAGTACCACCCTAGGGGAAGAGTGCGATCATGTGATTCAGCATTGGGAATGGGTGCAGGGGCATCACTACGTGGGGACAAATCAGTTGTATGTGAATCGGGGTCTGGGTAGTTATTTTCCGGGCCGGTTTAACTGTTCCCCTGAAATTACGGTGCTCACCCTCAATCCGGCATAATCCCCCACTAAAATAAAAGACTGCACCTATGTCGCACCGTGACTATGCTTGATTTTATTCGCTCCGATCTCCTGCAATTCCAAGCCTACACCCCCCACCCTGGCGGGGAATTGAGTATTCCCGTTGATATTCTCGACACCAACGAAAGCCCCTACGATTTACCCGCCGATCTCAAGGAAAAATTGGCCTGGGTTTATCAAAATCAGATGGACACGAACCGCTACCCCGATGGCAGTCATCAGGAGTTGAAGGGGGCGATCGCTGCCTACGTGAATGAATCCGCCGCTACGAATGCGATCGCGCCGGCTTGGATTTCCCTGGGAAATGGGTCTGATGAACTGATCCGATCGCTGTTGATCGCCACCTGTATCGGCGGGGCGGGATCGATTTTCGTGGCAGATCCGACGTTTTCGATGTACGGGATTATTGCGGAAACCTTGGGGATTGAGGTGGTGCGCGGGGGACGCTTGGCGGATTTTTCCCTGGATTTAGAGGCGGCGCGATCGCTCGTCGTCGATCCGGTGCGGGTGGTGTTCATGGTGCATCCCAATTCCCCCACGGGCAACGCCCTCACCGAGGCGGAACTCGATTGGCTGCGGAGTTTGCCAGAGCATATCCTCGTCGTGATCGATGAGGCCTATTTTGAATTTAGCCAAACCACCCTCGCCGCAGAATTACCAGAGCATCCCAATTGGGTAATTTTGCGCACCTTTTCCAAGGCCTTTCGCTTGGCGGCGCTGCGGGTGGGCTATGCGATCGCCCCTCCCGCCGTGACCCAAATTCTCGAAAAAGTCCGTCTCCCCTACAACCTCCCCGCCTTCACCCAAACCGCCGCCCTGTTCGCCCTCCAACAGCGGGATCTCCTCCTCAGCGCCATTCCGGAACTGCTCCAGGAGCGCGATCGCCTCTACACCGCCCTGAGCGACCTTCCCCCCCTCACCGTCTGGCCCAGTGCGGCTAACTTTCTCTATCTGCGTTTCACCCCCGATGATCCCCATGCCCTCGTTATCCTCACCCAAACCCTGAAAACCCAAGGCACGCTCATTCGGCAGACTGGGGGCGGCCTGCGGATTACCATCGGTTCGCCGGGAGAAAATGAACGGATGTTAGTGCGCCTCCAAACCTATCTGGCGGCGTTAACGTCGGGAATGGAATCGTGATTGAGGACGTGGGGACTGTATTGAGCGTGAAAACGGGCGGTGATCTCCGCAGCCGTGAGGGGCGGTGCAAAGAGATAGCCTTGGCCTTTTTCGCAGCCCAGGGTTTGGAGTTGGTGCAGTTGGGTTGCGGTTTCGATGCCTTCGGCGACGACGGACAGTTTAAGGCGTTGGGCCAGGGCGAGAATGATGGAGGCGATCGCATTGTCATCTGCATCGCCCTGCATTCTCTTCACAAACGAACGGTCAATTTTGAGGGTATTAATCGGAAACCGATGGAGATAGCTCAGGGATGAATAGCCTGTGCCAAAGTCATCAATGCTGATCTCGATCTGGTGCGATCGCAATTCCGACAGCAACGCCACCACCCCTTCTTCATCCTCCGCCAACATACTTTCCGTCAGTTCTAGCACCAAATTTTGGCCCGGCAAGCCCGTTTGGTTCAGAATTTCAGTGATCTGCTGCACCAAGTTCGGCTCCCGGAGTTGTCGTGCTGAAAGATTCACACTAATCCGAAAATCCGCCATGGCCGGGAATATCCTGTGCCATGCCATCATTTGCGTACAGGCACTGCGCACCACCCACAACCCCAACGGCACAATCAACCCCGTTTCCTCCGCAATGGGAATAAACTCCACCGGACTGATTAAACCGCGTTGGGGATGTTGCCAGCGCAGCAACACTTCCATCCCGACAATCTCCTGATCGGTGAGCTTGAAAATGGGCTGATAGTAGAGCAGAAAATCCTGATGTTCTAAGGCTTGGCGCAGACCATTTTCCAAATGCAGCCGCTTGAGGGCTTCGAGGCGCATGATCGGGTCAAAAATTTCGTAGCGGGCTTTGCCCTTGAGTTTGGCGCGATACATGGCGATGTCTGCATCTCGCAAAATATCTGAGGCCTGGTGATGGGCGGTACAGTTGATCACAATGCCAATGCTGAGGGTGACAAAGACTTCGCGGTCTGCAATGATCAGCGGCACAGTCATCTCATTGAGAATCCGCTCGGTGACTCGGATCACTTCATGAATCCCTTCGATCGCTTCGAGTAAGATCACAAATTCATCACCGCTGATCCGTCCCACGATGTCAGTGTCGCGGATTAACTGCTGGAGTTTGTGGGCGACCAATTGGAGGACGCGATCGCCCGCAACATGGCCCAAACTATCGTTAATCACCTTGAACCGATCAAGATCCACAAAAAGCACCGCAAAGTGAAGATCAGGATACCGTTTCGCCCGACTGAGAGCCAATTCGAGCCGCTCGATCAACAGGGTGCGGGTAGTGCATTAATGCACGGGACGGAGGAAAATCAGGCTACACAACTACGATAACTAGGGAGACAAGCTCATGGCTATTGAGATGACCTGTCCGACCTGTGGGTCTCACGATATCTCCAAGAACGGCACTAGCCACCGA
>NZ_JAQMTY010000202.1 GCF_028330765.1 Spirulina subsalsa CS-330
AAATTAAGGACTCGCTGTCGCTCGATTTGTTTGTTGGTGCAAATTCATCTCGCCACTAAAAGGCACGTCCGCCGTTACCTTCGGTAACTCTACTCGGACTCGCTTTATAGTGGGAGTCTTCTTTGCACATTTAAGATAATTCTGGCTGCGACGACCCATAGACCCAGCGCACCTGACCACTGGGAAGCCGTAACCGTCCTTGCCAGTGCCACGGTTCGAGGGTCGCTTCGGATTCGTTAAAGGTGGCGATGAAACTGGCGCGATCGCTGGTGTGAATCGTATCGATTAACACCTGGGGATCGGCTTCGATGCGATGGGGCGCAATCCCATAGGCCGATTCACAACTAGGACTCACGTAGGGAAACCGCACGGTTCCATCTCTCTGCTTTAGACATTGATACACCACCCCTGGAAGATTTGCGGCAATGCGTTGGAAGGGATTGGGTGATGATTGCGGTGTCAAAACGGATGTTGTGGATGAGTTTGATAAAGGTGTCATTCAGAGTTTAAATCGGTAAAAACGGCAAATATTAACGGATGTGATTTAAAAAAGCGGGATCAAAAAAAGGGTTTAAATAAAAAGGAGCAACAGATCGATGGAACATATATAGCGATCCTAAATCAATCGGAGATCTGATCTCCTCATCAACAAGGGGCTTAAGCCCCTTGCCTGTTCATGAATCAAATAGGATTGCTCTAGCAGATTGCGAAAGTATGAGAACGCCACTTCCCCTTTTTAAGGGAGATTGAGGGGGATCTTCATACCTCAAGTTTGTGAAAACCGCAATGGGCGTTAGACCTGCGATCCACAGCAGAAACTCCATGAACTTAGAGAATATCGTCATCGGTATCACGGCGGAATAATCCACCCCCGACGCGGCATGACCTCATTTTGTTCATGGAAATTCATAAAAATCCTGGCGTTTTCTGCTCATTATCCGGCTGCTTTTCATGAATTTTAATTTTCTCTTCAGAATTGTTAATTGTAAATTACAAAAATTAATGAGCACGACAATGGCGCGATTGTCTAAGCTAGAATGACGCTCTGCCTCCGAAACTCGCCCCAATAACGGCGGTACCTGGTTGACTGACTTGATCTCCCTCACCCCCAGCCCCTCTCCCAGAGGGCGAGGGGAGCCGATCCATTTTTCCAGTTCCCTCTTCCCTAGGGAGAGGGCTAGGGTGAGGGCTTTCCTGGATCTGGCTAATTTTGTCAGTCAACCAGCGGCGGTACACTGGAATAGATTAGTCCTGCATCTAGGGATTGCTGATGACCCCCCTCGATCTTTCTGTGACTGCCCTGGCTCCGGGGCAATTGCCCTTTCGTTTGGAGCATTTACCGCCGCCGGTTTATTTTGTGGGCGGTACGGTGCGGGATGCGTTGTTGCAGCGACAACGGCCGGATTTTGATGTGGATTGTGTGGTTCCGAGGGACGCGATCGCCACAGCGCGATCGCTAGCGGATACCTACGAAGCCGGGTTTGTGGTGCTTGATGCCGAGCGACAGATTGCGCGGGTGGTGTTTCCCAACGGGACGGTGGACATTGCCCAAATGGTGGGGGACAGCCTCGAAACGGATCTACAACGGCGGGATTTTCGGATCAATGCGATCGCCTACGACCCCCATAGCCAAGAACTTTTTGATCCCCTGGAGGGCATTGCCGACCTCGAAGCGGGCGTGATTCGCATGGTGGCCAAAGCCAATCTGCGCGACGATCCCCTGCGGATTCTCCGCGCCTACCGTCAGGCCGCCCAGTTGAACTTTACGATCAAGCCCAAAACCCGCACCGCCCTCCGGAAATATGCCCCCCAATTGGCAACCGTCGCCGGGGAACGAGTCCAGGCAGAGTTAAACATCCTCCTCGCCACGGCCAACGGTGCGGACTGGATCGAAGCAGCGGATCACGATGGCGTGCTGCACCCATGGTTACCGATGATTACCCCAGAGGCGATCGCCCACTTGCGGCAAGTCGAGCAAGTGGCCTGGCTGTTGGGGAAAATTTGGGATGAATTTGCCACCGAATTAACCGCCTCGGTCACCCCCACCGCCCTCTCGCGCCTCAGCTTGGCAAAATTGGCCTGCCTCTTAGCTCCGGCTCCCGATGCGATCGCCCCCAGCCTCGCCGCCTTGAAATATTCCCGCCTCGAAGCCCGCGCCGTCGAAACCGCCCTGCGCCATCTCCCGCCCCTGCTGGGCCTAGCGGATCAAGAGATGAGTTTAGCCGAGCAATATTTTCTGTTTCAGGCTGTGGGGGATATTTTCCCGATCGCCGTGGTCTTGGCCGTGGCGATCGCCTCCTCCCAGGACATTCTCCGAGAAACCCGCGCCGTGGGCATCGTCGCCCCCTTAGTCAACGCCTATCTTGACCCCAATAGCCAAGTGGCGCACCCCACTCCCTTGGTTTCGGGAACGGATCTGCTCAAACATCTGTCATTATCCCCATCCCCCCAAGTCGGAACCCTGCTGATGCAAATTCAGCTTGCCCGCCTTGAGGGAAACGTGACCACAGCCGAAGAAGCGATCGCCTTTGCCAAGGCCCAGCTTCCATCCCTGTAAGTCCGGTTATTGATTCCATTCATTCAGCCGTTTTCAGTTTAAAAATCATGATTCACCCGCTACGCATCACCTCCCTCGCCATCGCCACCGGTCTCACCCTCCTCCTCGGTGGTCTCAACACCCCCACCCTCGCCAATGGTCGCACCGCCGCCGATTGGTCAGAAACGGAAAAACAAGGCTTTTTAACCGGCTGTCAATCCCGCGCCAATCCCCCCGGTGTCTCGGAGCAACAACTCCCCACCTACTGCCAATGCGTCCTCAATGCCCTCGTCCGCAACGCCGTCCCCCTCAGCGACATTAACGCCATCCGCACCAATCCCAACCCCCGCGAATGGTCGCCCGAAGTACGCCAAGCCATGGTTGGTTGCCTGCCCCGCCGCTAAGGGCGTGAGGCTCATCACCAATGCAAAAAAAAGAGTGTAATCACAGTGGTTGCTCAAAACTGAACAAGAACTGGATTACACCCCCTGGGAACACGAGTGGTTTGTGTTGGGTGATTGGTGATGACACTTATAGAATCGCTGATCCAGCCGGAGAGCGACAAGATCACTTCTGGACTGAGCCTGAGTGATCCAATACTGATCTTGTCATTTTAAAAAAAATAGAGTAAAAAATCAGAAAAATTCCCCCGATCTAGATCCCGGAAAGCCCTCACCCTAGCCCTCTCCCTAGGGGAGAGGGAACTGGAAAAATGGATCGGCTCCCCTCGCCCTCTGGGAGAGGGGCTGGGGGTGAGGGAGATCAAGTCAGTCAAGCAGTAGTCCACATCACGACCTAAAATCAAGATATTATTGATCATTAGCATCTTCAAAAGTTTTCAGGGTTATCACCTTTCCGACGGTCATGAAAAAGCGATCCGGGTTATGGGCGGCATCTTGGGCAGTGAGTGCAGTGATGATTCTGGGCGAACAGTTTCCCGTCTTTGCTCAATCAATGATGGCAAGTCCCGACAACACCGGCACTGTCATTTTTCAAGACGGACAAACGTATCACATTCAGGGAGGAAAACAGGCCGGTGAAAATCTTTTTCATTCGTTCCAAGCCTTTGGTTTAAGCCCTGGTGAAATCGCCAATTTCTTCAGCAATCCGAGCATTATCAATGTTTTAGGGCGCATTACCGGGGGCGAACCGTCGATCATTCAGGGGTTGATCCAAATTACCGGGGCAAACTCGAATTTGTACCTGATGAATCCGGCGGGATTTGTGTTTGGTGCAGAAGCGCAATTAAATATTAATGGTGATTTTTTCGCGACGACGGCGGATCGGATTGGGTTTGATGGGGGCGAGTTTAATGCCTTTGGACTGAATGATTATGGGTCGCTGATCGGTGCGCCGAATCAATTCTTATTTTTGCAAGCAAATCCCAGCGCGATTATTAATTTGGGTGTTTTAACGAACCGTCAGGATTTACATTTTTTGGGCGGGACGGTGCTGAATCAAGGGCGCATTGTCTCGGCGGCGGGTTCGGTGACGTTGGCAGCCATTCCGGGGACACGGTTGGTTAATTTATCGCAACCGGGATTGCTGTTGAGTTTGGATATTCCCAGTGGCGCGATCGCACCCACCCAGACCCTGAACCCGCTCACCCTGCCGGCACTCTTAACCGGAAGCGTCACCAATGATGCGATCATTCAAGGCAACACCATTGATCTTTACGCAACCCATCCCCTCACCGTGCCAAATTCGGACGGAATCCAGGGTGAAACGCGGGTGATTCGCTGGAGTGACACCGGAGAAAATCCAACTCAAGCGGTGTTTATTGATGGCCGGGTGAGCAATCCTGAAACGCTCTTGTTTGGCGGCGCGGCGGGAACCGTGACCCAACTCGTTCATGCGGCTGAAAATGGTGTGACGGCGGTGGGTGAGGGCTTGGGCGCGATCGCATCATCGGTGGGAGCGTTAGAATCGGTGGCGATCGTGGCCGATGGGAATGTGGGGAATTTTTGGCTAGGCAATCAATGGGTCAATTCCCAAACGATTAGCCACTATCAAGCCGATTTACAGGCCTGGGGCGACGCATTAACCGACACCGGCGACCTCTTGCTGTATAGCTGTTTGACCGCATTGGGTGCAGTGGGCGAGGCATTTTTAACCCAATTCGCCACCGCCACCGGGGCTGATGTAGCGGCATCGGTGGATGGAACCGGCAGCCCCAATCGTAACGGCAATTGGGACTTAGAAGCCCAAACGGGAAGCATTGAAGCAACCCTGCCCTTTACGCCGGAACGTTTAAGGAATTGGGAGGGACACCTCGCCACCTTAACCGTTACTGATGCTGCGGATCGTGCGGTGAATGATGGACAATTTACCCTGCGCGAAGCAATTTTAGCAGCGAATACGAATGGGGTGATTGATGGTCAAGTGGGCACGGTAGGAGAAGACCGCATTGTGTTCGATACCACGGGAGAATTTGCCACACCGCGCACGATTCTTTTGGGGTCAAATTTACCCACCATTACCGATGATCTCGTTATTACTGGCCCCGGTGAAAATCAACTGACCATTGATGGTGATGGCATCACCAACAGCATTTTTGAAGCGTTTACTGATTACTTCACGGTTGAACAGTTGACCCTGCAAAAGAGTGACGGTGATGGAATTTATCATGATGCTGTGGTGGGTGGATTGACGCTGAATGATGTGACGATCGCCGATAGTCGTATAACCGGAATTTTTGCACGGTTTTCATCGTCAGCAAGTCTCACACAGCTTAATCGCGTCACACTGATGAATAACGGGTTTGAAGGACTTAACAATCGAGGCAGCACCCTTGAAATTAATCAATCCTTAATTACTGGTAATCAATCGGGTGGCGTGTTTCATTCATCCTCTGGTGGGGCGGCTGAGGTGCGGATCACTGATTCAACGATCGCAAACAATTACTCGTTTTCATCTGGTGCGGCCATCTCGGTACGCGGTCGCGATCGCATCACCGTCACTATTGCAGGGTCACAGATTTTAAATAATACTGCTGGCAGTGGTGGAGGCATTGAAGTCAACAATTTATTTAGCACCACTTCGCTACCCGTTACGCTCTCAATCACAGATACTCAAATCGCAGGTAATGAAGCAGAAGTGGGAGGAGGAATTTATTTTGCAATCGGGCCGAATAGTCAAGTGAATGCCACATTAGATCGGGTGCAATTTCAAAATAATCAAGCCACCTTACCGGGGGGTGGTGGCGGGGGTGATCTGTATTTTGAAACCAGTGGGCAAAAAGTGCTAGCGATCGCCGATTCTGTAGGAGATCTGCACCTAGATTTAGGAGGAAATCGGGCCCAACTGGATCTGAATAGCTCCGGTGCAATCCACCTCACGGGCCGTTTTGATCCCCAGGGGCAAGATATGACACTCAACGCCCAAGGCGGAATTGATTTAACCGGGCTGACCCTTAGCCCCACAGCCGGGGGAGATCTCACCTTCACGGCAAGGGGTGACATTAACACAAAAAACCTTTTCACTACGGCGCTGACGGGCGACAGCGGCAACCTCACCCTGATCAGTCGGCAGGGGAATATTACCACCACGAACGGCACGTTTGGCTCGCTGGATACGCGATCGCACATGGGCAACAGTGGCCAGGTCACGCTACGGGCGGCGGGGGATATCGTCACGGGGCCGATTAACACCGAAGCGCAACAGGGGGCCGGGGGAACGGTCAACCTCCGGAGCGGGGGCGATGTGCGGGTGGAGGGTGTCGTGACCAGTACGTTTTTGACTGAACCGGCGAGCATTTCCACCGCCGGGGCAACCCAGAGCGGAACCCTTGCCATTCATCACGGCGGGCGGGGCGTTGTCCCGTTCACGGTGGGCGATGCGACGGTGAATGGAACCTCTAGCGCGATCGCCGTGGGGAATCAAACCCTAGCCGCGCCCCAAGCGTTTTTACAAGAGCATCGTCAACCCGGCATCTTGATCACCCCCGGCCCCATGCCCAGCCTCTCCAGCCCTTCCACGCCCCCCATCGCCCCCAGTCAACCCGCCCCCATAGGCATAGGGTTGACTGGCTTGAGCGAAGCAACGGGGGTCATTGCGGGGGCGCAGCCGGTGCGATCCCTCAGTTCTGAACAGTTCCTGCAAGCGATCGGGGAGCAGGCCGGGGGCAGCACTGCGATCCAACGTGGACAGGGTACATGGCAGGGTAACTGGCCGGAGACTATGACCGTGAACTCCACAACCTCAAATTTTACCTGGAATTTACCGGGAGAAAATGCCTTTGGCGGGAGTCTAAGCAATGTAGAAATCCTGCAACAGGTGGCACAGTTGGATCAGTTTATGGGTGAGAGTTTTGGTTTACTCAGTGGGAACAGTCCTGACGCAATTGATGACGTGGATAATCCGGATAATGGTGATCGTGAAGCGGGTGAAAATGAAAGCGAAACGGATGCGATCGCGAATATTCACGAAATATTCCAACGCATCACCGAACAAACCGGAACCGTCCCCGCGCTGGTGTATGCCATCAGTCAGCCGGATTTTCTGGAATTAATTGTCATCACCCCCGATCAGCAACTGCGTCGCGTCGTGGTTCCTGACGGCGATCGCGCCAGCCTACGCAGTGCGATCGCTCAATTTCGCCGCGCCATCACCAGCAAAAACGACGACTACTATGCCCCCGCCCAACAACTTTATAATTGGCTCATCCGCCCCATTGAAAATATCCTCACCGCTTTAGATGTGGATAATCTCGTCTTTTCCATGGGCGAAGACTTGCGAGCGTTGCCATTAGCGGCGTTGCACGACGGTGAGAAATTTTTAATTGAAAAGTACAGCATC
The DNA here is from genome assembly GCF_028330765.1 of Spirulina subsalsa CS-330. Taxonomy (GTDB): domain Bacteria; phylum Cyanobacteriota; class Cyanobacteriia; order Cyanobacteriales; family Spirulinaceae; genus Spirulina; species Spirulina subsalsa_A. The sequence goes on from NZ_JAQMTY010000202.1 coordinate 7,334, forward strand.
GGTCAAATCCCCAGCTTGAGCCTCACAAATAGCCAATATCAACCGCTCCACAATGCCCGCGTCTTAAGCATGGGAGCCTCCGAGTTTAAAACCTTAGATCCATTACCCGCTGTCCCGGCTGAACTGGCGATTATTCAAACCAAAAACCCAAATGTCACCTACTTAAATGATCAATTCAACTGGGATAGTCTCTATCAAGAAAGCAATCAACGCCAGTTTGAAATTGTCCATCTCGCCACCCATGCTGAATTTCAACGGGATTTTGCTCAAAATGCCTATATTCAACTCTGGGATGATGAACGCATTACCATTAATAAACTGCGCAAGCTGGACTGGTACGACGCGCCCCAAGTGGAACTCTTAGTCTTGAGTGCCTGCTTAACCGCGTTGGGAGACCCAGAAGCCGAGCTAGGGTTTGCCGGTCTTGCCGTTCAGGCCGGGGTGAAATCGGTCTTGGCCAGTTTGTGGAAAATTTCCGACGTGGGAACCTTGCAATTAATGAACGGTTTTTATGAGCAGTTAAATAATCCGACGATCACCACCAAATCGGAGGCCCTGCGCCAAGCACAATTAGCCATGATTCGCGGCGATTTTGACCCGCTCAATCGTCAGGAAATTCGAGCAATGTTAACACCAGAAATGCAAAGAGATCTTCAATCTTCAGCCCTTAGCCATCCTTTTTATTGGAGTGGATTTCTTTTAGTGGGTAGTCCATGGTAGACCATCCGAATTGTTATCGCAGTTCTCGTCAACCCAAGGTAACAAGATCCCCCTCAATCCCCCTTAAAAAGGGGGAGGTGGTTGTTCTCATCGTTTCGCAATTCGCGATAAGGTCATTGGCAGATTCAAGACGTTTAGTTTATACTTTTAGAGACACCTTCAAAACTAATTTATCGCAATCAACAAGGGTATTAGGACAGGCAAGGGGCTTAAGCCCCTTGTTCCAGAGTCTCTGAATGTCCTAACCGATCTGGCTAGTGCTATATATAACCTGGCTGATTGTGAGAGCTGCACGCTAAACGCTTTTTTCATCTTAAAAAAAGGAGAACGGGTATACCCTTTGCATCAAAATCTACAATATCGCCCCTAACGATTATGATTTTTTTGTCAATGAGTCAACCAAAATGCGACCCCTTGCCCTTGCTGGGGTTCATGACTGTTTTCCTAGTAAGCACGGCAGTTCCGGCGATCGCTAAACCCGAATCCGCCCCCGAAAACCAAGGCGGCACAGGACAGCCCACCACCTCCCGCACCGTCAGCGGCGGCACACGGAGCGAGACCTTTCTCGCCTGTGCAGCGGTTGATCCGGCCTCTCCGGCGGCGGAATTCATCCCGTTAATCCCGAACAACGGCACGATCGCCACCCAAGCCGAGCGGGTCAACCTCTACATCTACATTCCGGCGGGAATTGAGCAGCCGGGACGCTTAACGGTGCGCGATCGCGCCACCAATGCCCCCATTTTCGCCCAACCCGTCAGCACCCTCAGCGGCGGTACGATCATGCGCTTTGTACTGCCGGACACCGTACAATTCAACGCCACCGCCACCCCCGAACAAGCCTACCGCTGGGAACTCCAGGTGTATTGCGATGAATTCGACGACGAAAAAGATGTGATTGTGCAGGGCGGGATTCATCGCCTGCCGTCGGAGGGTGCGATCGCCCCCTCATCCCTATGGCACGAAACCCTCGAAGCCGCCTACACCCAACGGGACAGTCACCCAGAACAATGGCAGCAGATTCTCGCCGCCCACGCCCTAGCCCCCGACAGTCCAATTCAGAGCTACATCTGGGATGCGAATCTAGCAACAGACATCCCCACTGCGGACTAGCAGTGTTAAATGATGTCACAGTACACTTTAGTTTTGAGCATCGTTAAACTATCTCTAAATCGTTGATTCTCAGTGTGCTCCGTTCCGCCCATCGCCTTGGCCTCACTCAACCATTGCGCTGTATCGTAACCGTAAATCCTTTCATTTGTTTTGAAAAAAATTTGTGGCTTGATCACTAAATATCCTGGTTTTAGTGTTTCAACCTTCCTCGCAACCGGGCTAGTCTTAGGCTTGCGGTATCTAGGCGCATTACAAAGTTTAGAATGGGCAGCCTACGATACTTGGTTACAAATAGCATCACCACCCACCACATCCACTCAACCCAGCCTCAACGATCGCATCAAACTCGTCACCATTGACGAAGCTGATTTACACGCCCATGGCCAAGCGCTCATTTCCGATCGCGCCCTTGCCGATGTCCTGCGCCGCCTCGCTGCCCAACAGCCCCGCGTCATCGGCCTCGACCTCTATCGTGATTTACCCGTTCCCCCCGGCAATACTGAATTAAACACCGTTTTTCGGGACATTCCCAACATTGTCGGCATCCAAAAAATTGGTCGGCCCTCCATCGCTCCACCCCCCATCTTAGCCGCCGATGAACGCGCCAAAGCCAGCGATTTTTTACTCGATGGTGATAATCGAGTTCGGCGGGCGTATCTCTTTTTACAAGATGATGACGATCAACCCTTATCTAGTTTTTCCACCTATTTAGCCCTGTGGTTTTTAGAGACTGAAAAAAATATTAAATTTGAGGTGTTATCGCCCGATCGCTGGCAACTGGGATCAGCTATCTTTCGGCGTTTCAATGCTTTTGATGGGGGCTATGTTCGAGCCAATGCGGACGGGTTTCAGTTTCTCATTGACTATCAAAACCCAGTTCAAGCCTTTGAAACTCTACCCTTACGGGAGATCTTAGCCGGCAATTTACCGGACGATTGGGGGCGCGATCGCATTATCTTAATCGGCACAACCGCAGAAAGCATGAATGACTTTTTCACCACTCCCTTTCGTGAGCTTGGGAATACCCATACACCACAATTAATGTTTGGGGTTGAAATTCATGCTCAAATCATCGCCCAACTGTTAGATGTGGCCCAAGGAAAACGCCGCCTCAGACAGCCTATTCCTGAGCCAGTCGAAATTCTTTGGATCTTCCTCTGGTCATGGCTGGGGGCTAATTTCATTGGCCCCTATATCCGGAAACACACCACGATGAAAACTTGTACCCTTAAGCAACAATTACAGCTTTTAAGTGGTGAATTCATCATGATTGGAGCGTGGTTAACACTGCTCGTCGGCTGTAGTTATGGCGCATTCATTGGTGGCGTTTGGATTCCAATTGTGCCGCCTCTTTTAGGATTTTTAACTGCTGGGGTTGGGGTCTTACTCCATACGGCGAATCAAGTGAATACCCTACGGATTCAAAATCAATTATTAGAAAATTTAGCCAATTTTGATGCTCTCACTCAAGTGGCGAATCGGCGCTCCTTTGATAATTATCTCAAAATTTATTGGCAACAGGCTCAACAGCAGCACGATGAAATCGCCATAATTTTATGTGATCTCGATTATTTCAAACAATATAACGACACCTACGGCCATCCGGCTGGGGATTATTGTTTACAGCAGTTTGCTCAGGTTTTGTCGCAACTTGTGCCGATGACGATTGGGTTAGCCGCCCGTTACGGGGGGGAAGAATTTGCGATCGTGTTGCCCCATGCGTCTCGTCTGGAGGTGGAGGCGATCGCAACCCAAATTCATCAAAAGATCCGAACCTTGGCGATTCCCCATCGTACCTCTAGGGTGAGTTCAATCGTAACCGTGAGTATGGGGATTGCCCATCGTATTCCAACTCCGGACGACGACCTCCAAACCTTCGTGAACGATACCGATCGCGCCCTTTATAGTGCAAAGCAACAGGGACGCGATCGCACCGTCTTTTTCACCGCCCAACCGGATTAAATTTGATGCGATCCGGCACAGTGAAATGCCCGTATTTTAGTGGGGGAATGGGGCGCGATCGCGGTGCTTAGCGGCGGCGGAATTTTTGCGTGAGGCGGGTTTGGAGCATTTTTAATTCGGGGAGGCGGAGTTGCATGGCGGAGGTGGTGAAAATGACGAGGGCGACGAGGGTTCCGAGACCCAATTGCAATACCACGACGGCGATGTTTTGGGTGTCGAAGAAGCGATCGCACAGTCGATTGATTCCCCAACTGCCAAACCCCGCCAACGTCGCACTGCCCATCAACCCCAACAACAGGAGACCCCATTCCACCAACGGCAACCCCCGTAAGCGTCGATGCAAAATGCCAATAAACAACGCCATTGAAACAATATTCACCCCGATCGTTGCCATCACTAACCCCGGCGTTTTGAACGCATTCACCAAGAAATAATCCAACACCCCATTGAGCAGAATATTAAACACACTGATCCGAAACGGCGTTTCCCCGTCCCCCAAGGCATAAAAGACCCGCACCAACACATCCCGCCCCAAGTAGAAAAACATCCCCACCCCATAGGCCATCAACACCGGAACCACGAGCCGCGAGGCCTGGGCATCAAAGGCAAACCGTTCGTAAATAATCCGCACAATTGGCCCGGCTTGGGCGATGAAAATCGCCGTTAAGGGCAGCATGGTTAAGGCGGTGAGGAGCAGGCCTTGACGGATGCGGATTTTGAGGTCGTCCCACTGTTCCGGGGCGGTGAGGCGCGAAAACACCGGCAACATCGGCACGAGGATCATGTTGGACAAAATCCCCACCGGGGTCAGGACGATAAAATTGGCGTAGCGCATCGCGGCGGCGGCTCCGGCGATCGCAGAGGCAAAATACAAATCGGTGTAGACGTTAATGTGCAGCATCCCCGATGAGAGCGTCGCCGGGCCCATCACCTTCATCACGTCGCTCACGCCGGGAATGCGCCAATTGAAGCGGAGGCGGAGGGTTCCGAGGTTCGATTTCCATTGGGCGATCAATTGGGCGAGCCATTGCAGCAGGCCGCCGGCGAGGGTTCCCCCGGCGAGGACGAGGCCGCCCAGTTGAGCAAATTCCGGGGCGTTGACGCGATCGCCCAATTGCCAAATCAAAAACCCCACCCCGCCGATGATGGTGAGGCTGGAAAAAAGGGGACTGACACTAGGGAGCCAATATTGATCGGCGGCGTTGAGGGTTCCGAAGCCAATCCCGATTAAACCCGCCAGCATCGCTAAGGGAGCCATGATCCGCAATTGCAGGACGGCCATGGCGCGGGTGGTGTCGTCGAGACCGGGGGCGAGAACATCGATGCAGGGGCCCGCGCCAAGGATCAGGCCGATGGTGACGAGGAGAAGTAGCCCCGTGACGAGGGTGGTGACGGTTTCGACGATGGGGGCGGCTTCGGACTTGTCGCGTTTGGCGAGGACGCTGACGAGGGCACTGTGAAAGGGGCCGTTAATGCCGCCGAGGAGGATGAGCAGGAAGCCGGGGATGACGTAGGCGTAGGCGTAGGCGTTGACGACGGGGCCGACTCCAAAGGCGGCGGCGATCGCTTGTTCACGGACGAGGCCGAAGACTTTACTGATCAGGGTGGCGATCGCCACAATCCCCGCAATCCCAGCGAGGGAACGGGAGGGTTTTGGATTCATGAATCAATGTGATGCTGAAATTGCATCCAGAACAATCTTTCGTATCTAAACATACAGGCCATTGGGTGCAATCCTTGCTAGCGTGCTCTAAGCTGGGTAAAAAAAATCCAGTGATCTAGCGCGAACTATTTTAGGATGATTCCGCTCAACCAAGGACATTGGGATCAATTCAGTGATTGTCAACACTACCATTAACGCTCTTCACGGTGATCCCATGGCACGATATCAAGCCTGAGCCATAGTGGCTGGGTGCATGGGTCTGAACCTCTTGTTTTTCAGATTCTTAATTCCAAATCTATGATTATCTTAAAATGTGCAAAGAAGACTCCCACTATAAAGCGAGTCCGAGTAGAGTTACCGAAGGTAACGGCGGACGTGCCTTTTAGTGGCGAGATGAATTTGCACCAACAAACAAATCGAGCGACAGCGAGTCCTTTAAT
>NZ_JAQMTY010000203.1 GCF_028330765.1 Spirulina subsalsa CS-330
AATTAAAGGACTCGCTGTCGCTCGATTTGTTTGTTGGTGCAAATTCATCTCGCCACTAAAAGGCACGTCCGCCGTTACCTTCGGTAACTCTACTCGGACTCGCTTTATAGTGGGAGTCTTCTTTGCACATTTTAAGATAAGCAGTAGCCCTCTGGGAGAGGGGTTTGGGGTGAGGGTAAGGAGCGTACAAACTGGAAATTTAGCCAAATTTAGCCGCTGCCTAGGGCGATCGTCACAGATGCTTACACCGCAGCAAGCAGAGTTTCGCCACAGCATCTTCAGGATTCTCAGCACAGACCGATTGAAACAGTTGCGCCGCTGCCTCTAATTTGCCTTGGTCGTAGAGATCAATAGCAGCTTCAAAACTGTCTTTGGTTTCGGTTTTGAGGTCGCGGATATGGGTAGCATCGGACTCATAAATTTCGCAAATCCTGATCGGTTCTTTTTTACCTTTGACGAGAATTGTCCCCAAATAGCGCGAGGAAAACTGGTCAGGATGTTTTAATTGATTGAGGGTGCTTTGACTAATCACTAAACTCGCGCCATACCGTTTGGTGGAATCTTCTAAACGTGAGGCAAGATTCACCGCATCCGCAATCACTGTCGTTTCCATCCGTTGTTGTTCGCCAATGGTTCCTAACATCAACGTCCCTCGGTGCAGGCCAATCCCAATTTGAATCGCGGGATAGCCTTCTTCGCGCACACTTTGATTAAATTGATCCAACGCTTTCTGCATGGAAACGGCGGCATGAATGGCATCTTCAACACTGTGGGGAAAGAGAGCCATGACAGCATCCCCAATATATTTATCAATAAAGCCATTGTATTGACGAATCACCGGACTAACGGCCCGGAGATAGGCATTTAAAAAGTTAAAGTTGCGTTCGGGGGGCATACTTTCTGAAATGCTCGTAAAGGAGCGAATATCAGAAAATAAAACGGTCATTTCTTTTTGAACTTGATCGCCTAATTTGACATCAATAATGCTGGTTTTGCCGAGGAATTGGAGAAATTCATGGGGAACGAAGCGATCGGATGCTTTGGCATAGGCCTTGAGGTGGTTTTGGGCTTCGGTGAACCGACGTTCAACAATGAAGGCTAAACAGATTAAAAAGAACAGCATTCCCCAGGGATAAAACTGGATCGTGACCCAGTTTGAAATGGGGTAAATGTACATCACAATATCGTGCATTGCACAGATCAGGAAAATCGAAAAGCCAAAGGAAATAATCTTGGCTTCGGGATCACCTTTGATGGCTCTCCAAGTGGCGAGGAGAATGAGAATTGAGGAGGTAAAGAGGGAGCCGATTTGAGTGGGGAGGGCGGCGTTTCCCCAACTGACGAGGGGAGTGCTTGCGAGGATGATCGCGATCGGGGCATAGATTAAATGCACATACCGGAGACGACGAATGATTTTTTTAGGGCCTGCGCCAAACACATGTTCAAAGAATAGGGACAGGCTGACGGGGAGGAGGTGAAAGGTGGTGTGATGAATGAACGTCCAGAAGAGGCTGTAGTTGAAGAGGAGGCGAATCAGTTGGGCGGGGGTGATGGTGTAAATGCCGAGCAGAAAGGTAACAAAGGCGAAGGATACATAGATGGGATCGGTGCGTTTGAAGAGGGTGATGATCAGGGGAAAAAAGCCACAGACAATGAAGAGAAAGCCGAGGATAAATCGCACACCATCATTAAAAATTAAGCGCCGAAAGAGATCGGGTTGAGAGCCGTAGAGGGGTTGGTGACCAAAGCCGATCAGGACGCTGGGATCGTTGCCGACGGTGAGGCGATCGCTGCCGACATAGACGCGGATCAGGAGAATTTGGGCGTGGTGGGTGGGTTGCAGGTTGATGATGGGAAATTCCCCTTCTTTTTCCTTGAGGGTGCCATCGGGTTTCAGTTCGTCAAAGAGATAGACTTGTTCGCCGTTGATGTAGGCTTCGAGGATGTGGGGAATGCCACGAAAGTAGAGGGCGGGGAAGCGCGATCGCACCTCCGGCAATGGGACGGCGAGCCAGAGGATTTCTTGGTCGGGTTCGACGCGCAATTTTTGCGGCAGATCAAGGGTTTGCCAGTCTTCTAGTTCATTCCATTGGGGCAGTTCGACCCCTTCTGGAAATTCGGGTAGGCTGTCCCAACGATAATGCCAATCGGTGCTTAGGGAGATGGGGGCATGGTTCGGAATCGGGGCTTGGTTGGCATCCAATTGCAGTTGTGCCTGCACGGGAACCAGGCAACTGATGATCAAGATTCCAAACCAGAGAATAAGGCGGGCATGGGGAAACCTTCCGAGCCTCATCTGTTTCTACTCCTCTCCAAAGGACATTAACCCGCACGCTAGACCGATAACGTTTGTTGCGTGATGCAGACTTGTTCCGGGGATGATGTCGGCGGTGTCGCCCAGACTTGGAAGCATGGGGCATCACGATGACACAGCGTTTTGACTATCTTGACTATACTCTTTGCACGAAGAAAACAAACGCTTACTTATGGTCAAAAATATCTTTGAATTGCAGAATATCCAGATCGACGATGACCGGCAGACAGTCAAAGCAGCGTTGTGCCAATGCCCAGCGATTCTCGCGTTCAAGCATGGTGATTAACTTTTGGCGGAGGGGAATGAGATAGCGAACATCGTTGGCGGCGTATTGGAGTTGGTCGGGGGAGAGGTTGTGGGGGTTGCCCCAGTCGGAACTTTGGGAGCTTTTATCGAGTTCAATGCCTTCGAGTTCTTGGACGAGGGATTTGAGGCCGTGGCTGCCGGTGTAGGTGCGGGCGATTTTGCTGGCGATTTTGGTGCAGAAAATGGGCTGGGTGACGGTGTTGAAGGTGTGCTGAAATTGGGCAACGTCAAAGCGGGCGTAGTGGAAAATCTTGGTGATTTGGGGATTTTCCAGGAGGCGGCTGAGGTTGGGGGCGGCGGTTTGGCCGGGGGCGATTCGGATGGCGGTGATGTAGCCATCGGGGTCGCAGAGTTGCACGAGGCAGAGGCGATCGCGCCCCAATACTAGCCCCATGGTTTCGGTATCGAGGGCAAGGGCTTCGGCCTGTTGATATCGCTCAAAACTGGCGGTATCGAGGTCGCGATCGCAAACGTGAAACTTATCCATGGCTCTTCAATCCTACGCCTCGCGCATTTTGAGGTATTTGGCGACGGTTTGGACATCCTTATCACCCCGTCCGGAACAGTTCAGCACAAGGCGCGGACTACCCTCAAGTTGCGGACAGAGGGTGTCGAGATAGGCGATCGCATGGGACGTTTCCAACGCCGGGATAATCCCCTCTAAACGCGATAACCGCTCCAACGCCGCCACCGCATCAGCATCGGTCACACTGTAATAGTCTGCCCGTCCCGTCTCCATCAAATAACTATGCTCCGGCCCCACCCCAGGATAGTCCAGCCCCGCACTAATGGAATGGGCCTCCACCACCTGCCCTTCGGGATCTTGGAGCAGATAACTCATCGCCCCATGGAGCACTCCCGGCTGGCCCTTCGTCAACGTGGCGGCATGGTGAGCCGTTTCCGTACCTTCCCCAGCCGCTTCCACGCCGATCAACCGCACGGACGATTCACCCACAAACTCATGGAACAAGCCCATCGCATTGGAACCGCCCCCCACACAGGCCAGCAAAATATCCGGTAAGCCGCCCCATTTTTCTAAACATTGTTGCCGCGTTTCCGTGCCAATCACCGCATGGAAATCCCGCACCATCATCGGGTAGGGGTGAGGGCCTGCCACGGAACCAAGAATGTAATGGGTGGTTTCCACATTCGTGACCCAGTCCCGAATCGCTTCAGAGGTGGCATCTTTGAGGGTTCCCGTGCCAGCGGCCACCGGCTGCACGGTGGCCCCCAGTAGGCGCATCCGAAACACGTTGAGGGACTGACGTTCCATATCCTGAACGCCCATGTAGATCACGCAGTCCAAACCAAACCGAGCGCAGACGGTGGCCGTGGCTACGCCATGCTGTCCCGCTCCGGTTTCGGCAATAATCCGCTGCTTGCCCATCCGTTTAGCGAGGATGGCTTGGGCGAGGGCGTTGTTAATTTTATGGGCCCCGGTGTGGTTGAGGTCTTCGCGCTTTAGGTAAATCTGGGGGCCGGAACCGTCGGGACGGGCGTAATGGGCCGTTAAGCGTTCGGCAAAGTAGAGGGGACTCGGACGACCCACATAGTCTTTGAGGAGGCCATTCAATTCCGCTTGAAACTCTGGATCATGGCGGTATTGCTGATAGGCGGTTTCCAATTCCGTCAGGGCGGGCATCAGGGTTTCGGGGACATATTTCCCCCCAAAGCGACCAAAGCGGCCGAGTTGATCCGGTTGGGTGGAGGTTGGGGACAGGGGAGTGGTGGTCACAGTGGCTAGGGTTTCGGGGTCGTTCAACAGATTTTTATTATACGAAGTTTCGTTCCATTGAGGGTTAGGAACGAAAGGCGATCGCCCGCCTTAGGCCGCCCGATTCGGCAACTCCAAAAACTCACGGACAGCGGGATGGTAGGTATCGGGCACTTCTAACATCGGAAAATGACCCGTTTTCGCCAGTTCAATATGGGTGATCTTGGGGTTGAGGGCGGCGGCACTGCGGCCGAGTCTGGGGGGAATGATTTGATCCTTTTGCCCGGAAATTAAGAGGGTGGGGGCTTGGATCTGTTGGAAAACGGTGGGCATGGTTTGGGCGGCCTGTTCGCTGACGGCGGTGTAGATCGTGCCCATGGCGGCGGCTTGGTCTGCGTCGAGGTAGTCAGCGAGAAATTCGCGGCTGATCGCACTGGGGAGGGGGCGATGGAGGAAGCGGCTCATGAACAGGTGTTCGGCGAGGGGCACATTCAGGAACCAGGGAAAGCGGAATTTGACCACGTATTCACTGGCGCGATGGAAGAGGGGGAAGGTGATCCGGTTATAGGCGAAGATGCCGCTACAGGTGAGGATCAAGCGTTGGAGGCGATCGCAATACCGATCCGCAAAGACTGCCGCGATCGAAGCCCCCAAAGAATGGGCGTTGAGGGTGATTTGATCAATCTCCAACTGATCGAGCAGGAGGGCCAGATCATCGGCGTAGTCGTGCAGTTCGTAGCCGAGGGTGCAATCGGGCGGGAGGGGCGATCGCCCAAAGCCACGCAAGTCGTAGAGCAAACAATCAAACCCATCGGACAGGATCTCGGCGGTATTGCGCCAATAGCGAGCCGAGCCGCCCCAACCATGCATAAACACCAACACCGGCTTCGGTGTGGAGGAGTCTGATTTCACCCATTCGTAATAGTGGGGAACGCCGCGCAGGGTCACTGTCTCCACCATCATCTAAGCGGATTCCGGTTTGGGCAGGGTGGAGGGATGAACCAGCAGTTCGGCGGTCGATCGCTTCTCCACCATTTCCGGGGTAATCACACAGCGATGCACATCCTTGCGGGAGGGCAGTTCATACATCACTTCGAGCATTAATTCTTCGACAATGCCGCGTAGGGCCCGCGCTCCGGTTTTGCGGCGGTAGGCTTCACGCGCGATCGCCCGCACCGACTCTTCATCAAACTCCAGTTGGACATTATCCATGCGCAGCAGCTTTTGATATTGCTTCACCAAGGCATTGCGGGGTTCCGTCAAGATCGCCACCAAGGTTTCCTCATCCAACGGATGCAACACCGCATCCACCGGCACTCGCCCAATAAACTCAGGAATCAAGCCAAATTTCACCAGATCTTCCGGCTCCAGTTCCTTGAGCACATCAGCGGTGCGCTGCTCTTTCGACTGGTTTTCACCGGGCCGCACAAAGCCCATCGCCTTCTTCCCGACCCGCCGTTCCACCACCTTATCCAGGCCCACAAACGCCCCACCACAGATAAAGAGAATATTAGTGGTGTCGATCTGGATGCAGTCTTGATAGGGGTGCTTACGGCCACCTTGGGGGGGAACATTCGCGATCGTGCCTTCAAGCATTTTTAACAACGCCTGCTGCACCCCCTCACCGGACACATCACGGGTAATCGAAGGGTTTTCACTCTTGCGGGCAATCTTGTCAATTTCATCAATGTAAATAATGCCGCGCTGGGCTTCTTCCACGTCGAGATCCGCCACCTGCAACAGCCGCAGCAGAATATTTTCCACATCTTCCCCCACATACCCCGCTTCCGTCAGGGTCGTGGCATCCGCCACCGCAAAGGGCACATCGAGAATTTTCGCCAAGGTTTGGGCCAGCAGGGTTTTTCCTGATCCGGTCGGGCCAATTAACAAAATATTTGATTTTTGCAACTCAACCGAGTCATCTTGGGTGCCTTTGCTGCTCGTTGCCTTCGCGTGAACAACACTCAGGCGTTTGTAGTGGTTATAGACAGCAACGGAAAGCACTTTTTTGGCTTCATCTTGGCCAATCACATGCTCATCAAGATAGGTTTTGATTTCGGTGGGTTTGGGGATTTGGGTAAAACTGAGCCGTTCCGATGGTGTCCGTCGTTTGGGGGGATGCTCTTCGGAATGGGCCACCGGCTGGGTGGCGGGGCTGGATGAATCAATGAGTTCCTCGTCGAGGATTTCATTACAGAGTTCCACACATTCATCACAGATATAGACTCCGGGGCCGGCGATCAGCTTGCGGACTTGTTCTTGGGATTTTCCGCAGAAAGAGCATTTGAGATGGGAGTCGTACTTCGGCATGGTGACCTCTTACTGAAATGCAGACGACGCAGGGATCGTAACGTGGGGTAGGGCGGAGGGGTTAATCACTTCGTCGATCAGCCCGTATTGCTGGGCTTCCTTGGATGACATGTAGAAATCGCGTTCGGTGTCTACTGTGATCCGATCCAAGGGTTGGCCGGTATGTTCAGCCAGTAGGCCATTGAGTTGGTCTTTGATGTAGAGGATCTCTTTGGCTTGGATTTCGATGTCTACGGCTTGCCCCTGAGCACCACCGAGGGGCTGGTGGATCATGATGCGGGAACTGGGGAGGGACATGCGTTTGCCTTTGGTGCCACCGGAGAGCAAGAAAGCTCCCATGCTGGCGGCGATGCCGTAGCAGATGGTGACCACGTCGGGGCGGATTTGCTGCATGGTGTCGTAGATGGCCATGCCCGCGTAGACGGAGCCGCCGGGGGAGTTGATGTAGAGTTGAATATCTTTTTCGGGGTCTTCCGCGTCGAGGAAGAGGAGTTGCGCGACGACGGAATCCGCGATCGTGTCGTCGATCGCACTGCCTAGAAAAACAATCCGTTCGCGCAGGAGACGGGAATAGATGTCAAAGGCGCGTTCTCCCATACCGGATTGCTCAACCACCATCGGCACAATGGCTTGACTCATGGCGTTGTAGTTATAGGTGGAGCGGTTTGAGGGTGAAGGATGGGATGATTGCGATTCTATCATGCTGAAGTTTGGGGACGACGACAAGGGAATTACCCCTCTGCTTGTTGACCATTATGCCTTATGTCTTTCCAGAGTGGGGTTTGATCGCCTGAAAGATCACAATGCAAGGCAAGGAAAAACCCTGGCATGAGTTCTCGTTGCCCTGGCTATGGTTGGGGAGCGATCGCCCCCACCCCAGATCCTCTAGCATTATTCTTCTTCTGTGCTGACCGCTTCGGCGAGGATGGCTTCGGCTTCAGCTTCGGCACTGGCTTCGGTGTCTTCACTCGGAGGGTTCAGCGTGCCTTCGGGGACTAACTCCACGGTCACCTTGTCCCGCAGCCATTCGAGGGCCTGGGCTTGGAGCAGTTCTTTCGACACAAACTCCCGAACCCGATCTTCATCAAGGGGTTGATCGCTCAGTTGCTCGAAAATTTCTTTGACCTGTTGATCGAGTTTTTCCGGATCGGGTTCGAGGGATTCGCGCCGGGCCACTTCTTCGAGGACTAAGGTGGTTTTGAGCCGTTCAATGGCTTCGGGGCGAGCATTTTCCCGGAGGGTGGGCATCATGTCGGCTTTGAGGACACTTTGCATATCCAAGCCGTACTGTTCCATTTGGGAGACGGTTTGGCGAATGATCATGTCCACCTCTTGTTTGATCAAGGTTTCGGGGGGATCAATTTCGGCAATGGTCAGCAGTTCTTGCGCGATCGCATCTTCAATACGGCTGTTGGTCGTATCTTCAGCCTGCTTTTTATACTGAGTTTCGAGATCTTCGCGCAACTCCGCCAGGGTTTCAAAGCGGCTAATTTCTTCGGCGAAATCATCATCGAGTTCCGGTAACTCTTTCTCCTTGATTTCTTGCAGCGTCACGGAAAACTGGGCCGTTTCTCCAGCCAGATCTTCCCGCGCATAGTCATCCGGAAACGCAACGGGAATGTCTTTCGTCTCACCGGGATTCATCCCCTCAATCCCAGAAATCAAGTCTTCGAGAAACTTATCCGATTCCAATTCCAATTGAAAATCCGTCGCTTCTGCCCCAGAAATGACCGCTTCGCTCACCTCACCATCCACCACCAAGCGTCCCTGGTAGTTCACCACCACCACATCCCCACGTTGGGCAGCCCGGCCTTCCACCGGAACCAAGGTGGCAACTTTGGCTTGTTGAGAGGCGAGGAATTGATCCACTTGGGTCGGATCATATTCGCTTTTTTCGGCCTTGACGGAGAGGGCGGTGTAGTCGCCGAGGGTCACTTCCGGCGGGACATCCATGGATGCCTTAAAGGTAAACACTTCGCCGGGTTTATACTGCGTCAATAATTCACTAATGTCGGGGTGAATTTGATAATTGCCCAAAACGTCGATTTTTTCGTCCGAGACCGCCTTCATCACGGTGCTTTGCACCAGGTTTTCCAGCGCTTCGGCGCGGACTCGTTCTGGCCCTAGACGTTGTAACAGAATCGGACGGGGCACTTTGCCTTTCCGAAACCCAGGAATCCGCACCGTCCGAGCTAAGTCCTTGACGACTTTTTCGTAGGCCTGCTTCGAGGCATCAGCGGGGATTTCAATGGTGAGGGTAATCTGACTATTCGGTGATTTTTCCTGGGATACTTTCATGGACAACTCGCTTTCCAAACCGTAAACTTATGGGATAAATGAAGGGTGACACTGTCGAAGAGACCGCCAAACCTGTTGTGTTGATCGCAACAACCAAAGCCAGACTGGGAGATTCTGGCACTATATGTGGAGAGTCCACAATCGGCTGAATCTAGGTTAACAACAGTCCGCTGCTCCGCGCCTTGATGTCCTGGGGATTGGCTGACTCGCACTGTCTGGACTAACCATTCTAGAATCTCACGTCCTAATTTGAGCAGGCTAGATCGGGATCATTGCAGCGTCTCAATGGCATGCTGATGGGGTGGAGTCCCCTAGATGCCGGGATTGATTGTGAGCGAAAGAAACGGGTTAAGCGTGGCACAATCAGGACAGCCCTATGATAATAGTATATTGATGGTGTTTTCTGTCGAGAGTCTGTCTGACCTGTCCTGAAATGGATTAGGATACGTTTATTGCGATCGCTCCTCGCAATCGGCTTTAACAAGCTCCCCTAAAACCGTCCAGACCCTCCCAACCCAGAATTTCAGACTGCGATCGCCCCAACCCTCGCCCCCCAACTTTTCCGCCCCCGCCTCACCCGTGACCCGATTCCGTTGATGCTGTTTAAATGCTGCCCCATTCCCCCCGTTGCCGAAATTTCTTCCCGTACCCCCCTCTTCCCCTTGACGATGGGATTCCCCTTTGTTGATCAATCCTTTGATCAATCCTCATTGACTCTCCCCCTGCCGATCTCGATCTTTTTTTCCTTGGAGGACGTTTTACTTTGTCAAACTCATTGCAAGTCGCCATCCTCGGCGCAACGGGCGCAGTTGGTACCGAACTCATCCAACTCCTAGAGGCGCGAAATTTTCCCCTCGACTCGTTGAAACTGCTCGCATCGCCCCGTTCCGCCGGGCAAACCCTCCCCTTCCACGGCCAAGACCTCACCGTTGAAGTGGTCAGCGAAGCCGCCCTCCAAGGCGTGGATATTGTCCTGGCCTCGGCGGGGGGCAGCATCTCGAAAGAATGGGCCCCGAAAGCCGTGGCGGCGGGGGCAGTCTACATCGACAATTCCAGCGCCTTTCGGATGCACCCCGATGTCCCCCTGATCGTGCCGGAAATCAACCCAGACGCGGCGGCAACCCACAGCGGGATCATCGCCAACCCTAACTGCACCACGATTTTGATGGGGGTTGCGATCTATCCCCTCCATTGTGTGCAGCCGATTCGGCGGATTGTGGTCGCCACCTATCAATCCGCCAGCGGGGCGGGAGCGCGGGCGATGGCGGAAGTGGAAACCCAAGCCCAAGCCATCCTCAACGGCGACCCCCCCCAGGCGGACATCTTGCCCTATCCCTTGGCGTTTAATTTATTTCCCCACAATTCCCCCCTCAATGACCAGGGCTATTGTCAAGAGGAAATGAAAATGGTGCAGGAAACGCGCAAAATTTTCGACGCACCGGAGTTGCGGGTGACGGCGACCTGTGTGCGTGTGCCGGTGTTGCGGGCCCATTCGGAGGCGGTGAATCTGGAGTTTGATGCGCCCTTTGCGGTGGATCAGGCGCGGGACTTGATTGCCCAAGCGCCGGGGGTGAAGTTGGTCGAAGATTGGCAGCGGAATTATTTCCCGATGCCTAGCGAAGCGTCGGGCCAGGATGCTGTGCTTGTCGGTCGGATTCGTCAGGATATTTCCCACCCCCATGGCTTGGAATTGTGGCTCAGTGGGGATCAGATTCGCAAAGGTGCGGCCCTCAATGCGATTCAAATTGCTGAATTGCTGCTAGAACGTCAGTGGCTCAAGCCCCAGGGGACGGAGTTAGTGTCTACCCTGTAGGCTCAGGGTGTGAAGGGCTGCGGCGGGTGCGATCGCCCCTCCCCTCAAGCCAGAATTGGTAACGTTGTGAATAGTGATATCAGGAGAACATGACGGTGTGAGTGATTTTGGCAATGTAGTAACCGCAATGATTACGCCCTTTACGGCCAGCGGTGAGGTAGATTACGCAACCACAGAACAACTCGCAGACTATCTCGTCACCCACGGCACCGATACCGTGCTGGTCTGCGGCACGACGGGAGAATCGCCAACCCTGACCTGGGCCGAAGAATATGAATTATTTCGGGTCGTGCAGCAGGCGGTGGGGTCGCGGGGTAAGATTATGGCAGGCACGGGATCAAATTCCACCCGTGAGGCCATCGAGGCCACGAAAAAAGCCGCTAAACTAGGGCTAGATGGCACCTTACAAGTGGTTCCTTACTACAACAAACCCCCGCAAGCGGGCTTGTACCTGCATTTTGAGGCGATCGCCAAAGCCTGTCCGGATCTGCCGATGATGCTGTACAACGTTCCGGGGCGCACAGGACAAAGCATCGACCCTCACACTGTCGCCCGCCTGGCCGAACTTGACTCCATCGTTGCCATCAAAGAAGCCAGCGGCAATGTCGATAGTGCCAGCCAAATTCGCACCCTGACCCCGCCTGAATTTGCCCTCTACTCCGGGGACGATTCCCTGACCTTACCCCTCCTCGCCATTGGTGGCACTGGGGTGGTGAGTGTGGCGAGCCATCTGGTCGGTGCGGAGTTACAAACGATGGTGACAGCCTTTAAAACGGGCCAGGTTCAAACCGCCCAGCAGATTCACCTCCGCCTGTTTGAACTATTTAAAGTCTTGTTTTGCACCGCCAACCCAATTCCTGTCAAAGCGGCGTTAGCCTTCCAGGGTTGGTCTGTGGGGAGTGTTCGACCGCCCCTCTGTGCAATCTCTCCCGATCAAAGCGTTCAAGTTAAAACTGTTCTTGAAAATCTCGATCTGTTAACTCACACTGCTGAGTCTTAGAAACCTGAAACCTATTGCAATGAATAAACCCAAACCAAAATCTGCTGCCTTGAAAATCATTCCTCTCGGAGGACTCCATGAAATCGGCAAAAATACTTGTATTTTTGAGTACAACGATGAGATGGTCTTGCTCGATGCGGGGATTGGCTTCCCCACCGATGGGATGCATGGGGTGAATGTGGTCTTGCCTGACATGACCTATGTGCAGGAAAATCGCCACAAGATCAAGGGCATGATTGTCACCCACGGTCATGAAGACCACATTGGCGGCATTGCCTACCACCTGAAGCAATTTAATATTCCCCACATCTACGGGCCGCGTTTGGCGATGTCTCTGCTGCGGGATAAATTAGCCGAGGCGGGTGTGAGCGATCGCACCGAAATCCACACCGTCAGCCCCCGCGACATGGTGCGAATTAGCCCCTCCTTCCTCGTCGAATACATCCGCAACACCCATTCCATGGCCGACAGCTTCAGCGTCGCCATCCATACCCCCCTTGGCATCGTCATCCATACCGGCGACTTTAAAATCGACTACACCCCCGTCGATGGCGAACATTTCGACCTCCAAAAACTCGCAGAACATGGCGAAAATGGTGTGCTCTGTCTCCTCAGTGACTCCACCAACGCCGAAGTGCCGGGTCATACCGCCTCGGAAGAATCCGTGCGTCCCAACTTGGATCGGATTATCGCCAGCACGCCCAAACGAATTTTCATCACCACCTTTGCCTCCTCGGTGCATCGGGTCAACATCATCCTGAGCCTGGCCCAAAAACACAATCGCAAAGTGGTCGTCGTCGGGCGTTCGATGTTGAACGTGATCGCCCATGCCCGCGAATTGGGCTACATCAAATGCCCGGATAATTTGTTTGTGCCCCTCAAGCAAATGCCCAGCTTGCCCGACGAGAAAATCCTCGTCCTCACCACCGGTTCCCAAGGCGAGGAACTGGCCGCCCTGACCCGAATTTCCAAAGGGGAGCACCGCCAAGTCAGCGTCCGGGAAGGGGATACCGTGGTCTTTTCGGCCAATCCGATTCCGGGGAATACCCTGGCGGTGGTGGATACCATTGACCGCCTGATTATGAAGGGAGCTAATGTGATCTACGGTCGCCAGCATGGTATCCATGTCTCCGGGCATGGATCACGGGAAGACCATAAATTAATGTTGGCCCTCACCCGCCCGAAATTCTTTGTGCCGGTTCACGGTCAATACCGGATGCTCGTTGAACATGCCAAGATGGCGCAGTCGATGGGGATTCCGGAAGAAAACATGGTGATCATCAATAATGGTGACATTGTGGAAGTGTCGCCAGAACGCATCCGGATTGCGGGCCAAGTGCCTTCGGGGATTAAGTTGGTGGATGGTTCCGGGATTGTCCATGACCATGTGATGAAAGAACGTCAACAACTGGCCGAAGATGGCGTGGTGACGATCGCCGCAGCGGTGGATGCTCAGTTAAAACTGTTAGCCCGGCCGGAAATTCATCTGCGGGGCGTGGCGCGTAATATCGAGCGGGAAATGTTCCAGCAGATTGTGAATCGCTCGATTTCGCGGGTGTTGAACGATCGCGGCGCTGAGTTTATTCGGAGCCAATCCAATCAGGCCGATATGGATTGGGTGGGTCTGAAGGAAGAAATTGAAGCGGCGTTAATCCGCTTGATTCGTCGTGAGTTGAACTGTCGCCCCTCGGTGGTCTTCCTGCTCCAAACCCCGGACAATCAGGAGATGGCGACGGCAACCCACTCGTCTTCACCCCGACGGCGGCGACGCTCGACGGCATCGGCTGCGTCCTAGGCGTAAACCCCTCCCCGGCGACGGCCTGCTTTTGGTGCGGGGTGACGCTGGGGAGATGCGATCGCAGTTGTTTAGATGACGGTGTTATGGCTTCAGTCCCTTCCGCAAAATCATCCCTGCCCATTCTTGAACTCCAGGAATTGGCGATTAACATCACTGCTTTGGATTTGAAACCCGGTGTGATCACGGTCGATCTGCTGAAAATGAGCGGGGTGATTCCGGCGGATTGGGAGTTGGCCCAAGCCCCGATTCAGTCGGAGCAGATGGTGCAGTTGAGTTTTATCAATGGTTTAAATATTCTCAGCCAAGCCCGCCGTTTGATGTTGCTAGAACAGACCACGGACAAAGACCCTAGCACTATTCAGGGGCCAGCGATCGCCCAAGCCTACCTGAGCAAATTTCCCCACGCCCATTACCAAGGCCTCAGCATCGCCCCCAAAATCCTGATCGGCTTTCCCGACCATCCCCAAGCCCCCCAGCAATTCATCACCCAGAAACTCCTCGCCCCTGGCCCCTGGCAGACCCTCGGCCAAGAACCGCTCCGGGCTGCCCTAACCCTGAATTATGTCCTGAAACGCTGCCCCTTCAGCCTCAACATTGCTGAAGTGCAGTTTAAGCAAGGGCCTCAAGATGCAATATCCGGCCTCCTCTTCACCGGTAATTTCACCTACGCCCTCCCGGAACCCAACCCACCCGACCCCCTCGACTACTTCACCCACCGGCTGAGTCTGTGGCAAACCGATGTTCAGCAATTTCGGGAACTGCTCTATCGCAAATTTATGGGCGGTGGTGCGACTCCACAAGCGATCGCTAAGTCAACGCCGCCCCCCTCAACTCCGACCTCGAACCCGAAACCCGATACCATTTCTCGCTCATTGATCGATTCAATCTTTCCCGATTTATTCTGACCCGATTTATGCTGGTTGATAGCCACTGAACGCATGGCAAGGGGCTTTTAAAAGCCCCTTGTCTGTTTTCATGGCGCTGGCGAGTGGGCGCGATCGCCCCTTCAACTCGAAGACGGTTCCCCCCAATTGAGCACTTCCGGCTTCACCCGTTCCAGGAAATTGATCGCCATCACCGTGAAGGCTCCCTCTAATAAGCCTTGACCGAGATAGCCAACGAGGGCGGCCAGGGTGGCGGTGCGCTCAAGGGTGGCATTGAGGTCGGGGGTAATCGTGCTGAGGGTGATGATCACATACATCACGGCAGCGGTGATCACAGCGATCGCACCGCCCAGAAAAAAGATCGTTTGCCGCCAAAGAACATGCCGAAACATCCCCTGGCCAAATTGGACAAGATTGTAAGCCAACAACGCCGGCAGCCCCATGATCAGCGCATTCACGCCCAAACTCGAAATCCCCCCATGGCCAAACATCACCGCTTGGAAAAAGAGACCCACCAAAATCGCGGGGAAACTGTAATAGCCCAACACAATCCCCAACAGGCCATTGAGCACTAAATGAATGCTGGCCGGAGGCATGGGAATATGAATCAAAGAGGTGACAAAAAAGGCAGCGGTGAGCAATGCCACTTTGGGTAACTGCATCGTGGGGTCAGACCTGCGCTGAATTTGACGCAGACACAACCACGTCACACCGCCCGTGAGCGCATACCCGCCCACCATTAACTGAGCGGGCAAAAGACCATCTGGAATATGCATTATTGTTTTACGGGTTTACGGGTAAAAAATAGGGCTGTGCCGACACAACCCCAGACGATCGCGATCGCCATCATGCCTTTTTGGGCAGGGGAATAGGGACTCGATCCGGAGGCCACCGAAGCCACCGAGGCCACCGAGGCTTCTGTTGTGGTCGCGTTGATGGGAATGGTCACCAAATTGCCATGGCCGGCTTTGCGCACTTTCACATCCCACTGCCCGGCTTGATCCGGTGCAAACTGAAACGTGCCTTCGCCATCGGTCAGCCCAGTTTGCCAGGGTGTTTCGGGATCATCCGGGGCATAGATGGACACCTGCGCCTCGTCCATGGGATCACCGTTTTCATAGGTGGCGGTAATTTCCACCGCTTGACGCAGGGAAAAATCCACGGAACTGCCGTGGGCGATCGCCGGCGTAGCTCCCCCCCACATCACCAGAAAGGGAATTAAATATCGTATGTTCATGACATTAACCATGGATCGAAATATCATCTTTTCACCCTCGAAACACATCACATTTAAACAGGTTAACCGCCAGTCTTTTGATCATCTTAGGATACCGCAGCAGACTCACAATGGCCTTCTCCCACATGACCCATGCCATCTAAAGTTTTAGTTAAGATTTCGGCATCTTCAGGACTCAGTTGTTGCATCAGTTCTGAGTAAGAGATCGCCACTGTCCCTTCATTTGCAAAGGCAGCAATGGGAGTAAAACCTAACGCACCCGTATTAATATCCTCATCAGGGGCAGCCGTACCATCTCCAAATAAATGATCCCAATGGGTGGTGATTTCCAATTCTCCCGTTTCGTCTGGTTTGACTAGCCCTTTCCGTTGATCTCCCACATAGTCTCCGCAACGATAGGCGAGGGAACGATCAAACTGGAGTTGAAAGTTGAGGGTGGTTTCGTCTTTGCGGGCCACGCCGATCAGTTGAATCGCTGGGGTATCAGGTTGGCTCACCAGTTGCCAAGCGATCGCATTATAAGCCCCCGTCGGCACGGCATCTTGGGTGACCACCGTGACGGCTCCCGCTTCGCCCTCCTTCAGATCCACCACCATCGGCTCATCCACCAAGACCACCGCTTGAGACGGTGCATCGGACTCGTCTTGCGTCATCGCGTCGTTTTGGGACGCGACCACAGCATCCAGGTTCAGCATCACCCGTTCAAATTCCACTTCCCAGCCATCTTTTGTGACTAAGCCTTCGTGGGTAAACGCTTCACCATTCGCCACCAAGCGTAGCTGCCCTGTGGATGTTTCCGGCTCGGCTTGGGTACATCCTGTAGCAACAGATACCAAACCAATTGCTAATCCGATCCACTTTGTTTTTTGGATAATCAACATTTATTCCCTTTATTGAAGACTTGAAACATAGTCGTAAAATGATGTAACAAACGCGCACCATTCTAACAACGAAGCATTGTAGGTATTGTTGAGGATTAATGATTAAAATTCAATGCCCCACAAGGGGATACTTACCCTAGACTTTGGCTATCTTTTTGATTTTTCTTGACGTGACTTGAACCCTAAAAACTTCGTCTGGGTCGATGATCCTGATCCACATCGCGGCGACAGAGGACAGGGGTGGATCTGGTTGACTGACAAAATTAGCCAGATCCCGGCAAGCCCTCACCCTAGCCCTCTCCCTAGGGGCTACTGCTTATACACAAACTGCTCTTAACGATGTTCACCTTCTCTCGATCCCCCCTAGCCCCCCTTAAAAAGGTAGGGCTGATTCTTTGTGATGAGAGAAAAATCTGCTCTAGCCAATTTGGCGATTTGAGCAGGGAA
>NZ_JAQMTY010000204.1 GCF_028330765.1 Spirulina subsalsa CS-330
TCTTGCTCAGGAGTTGGATAGAATCGGTACTTGAATGCTTTTTGTGTCATACTTCACGTTATAGCATCTATTGTGTGAAGATGCAGACTCTAATCCAAAGCCGTCCTAGAAGGACGGGGTTTCTACCCATTTTTCTGATGACCGAAGCCATTCCGTTCTATAGTGCGATCGCCCTTGGGTATCTTCTCCTCACCGTACCGATGATCGCGCTCCTGATGGCGCGTCTCCTCAAAGGCCCCCAACGCCGCCCCCCCGTCGCCCCCTGCCCCGCCCAACCCCACCAAGTGGGAGCCGTCAGCGTCATCGTCCCCACCCTCAACGAAGCCGAACGCATCGGCCCCTGTTTGGCGGGTCTGTCGCGCCAAACCTACGAACTGCGCGAAGTGGTGGTGGTGGATAGCCGCTCCACCGATGGCACGGCGGCTCTGGTCGAAACCCAATCCAAAACTGATCCGCGCTTTCGGGTGATCACCGATGATCCCCTCCCCGCCGCTTGGGTGGGCCGCCCCTGGGCCCTAGATTACGGCTTTCGCCATAGTTCCCCCCGCAGTCCCTGGGTCTTGGGCATTGATGCCGACACCCAACCGCAACCGGGATTAATCGCGGGACTGCTCCAGATTGCCGAAACCGAAGGCTATGATCTGATCTCCTTGTCACCCCAATTCATCCTGCGTGATCCAGGGGAATGGTGGCTGCAACCGGCGCTGCTGATGACGCTGCTCTATCGCTTTGACCCCTCCGGCAGTGATGCGAGCCATCCGGAACGGGTGATGGCCAATGGGCAATGTTTTCTCTGTCGGCGTTCGGTGTTGGCGGCGATGGATGGCTATCAGGTGGCGCGGCGATCCTTTTGTGATGATGTGACCTTGGCGCGGGAGATTGCGAAGCGGGGCTATCGGGTCGGGTTTCTCGATGGGCAACGGGTGATCCGGGTGCGAATGTACGACGGCATGGCGGAAACCTGGCGGGAATGGGGGCGATCGCTCGACCTCAAAGATGCCGCCACGCCGGGCCAAGTTTGGAGTGATTGCTGGTTTTTGCTCGTCACCCAAGGTTTGCCGCTGGTGGTGAGTCTTTTGGCGGGGGTGGCGTGGCTCAGTGGGGTGCAGACGTTACCGATCGCGATCGCCGGGTTTGTCAATGCTGCCTTGGTGGCGATTCGGTGGGCGCTGTTGGGTGCGATCGCCCCCAGTTACGCCGGGAAAAAGCCCCTCTGGTTTTGGCTCTCCCCCCTCGCTGATCTGGCCGCCGTCACCCGAATCATCCTCTCCGCCCAACAACAACCCCAAGTCTGGCGCGGTCGCCAATACGACATCTAAACATTGACACTGCACACCTAAATCGGTGGGTTACGGCGGATTGCTCGATTGCAGTGATGGCAGGAGGTTAAGCCGCCTAATCCACCCTACAATAAAGTACTATTTTAGCTGTGTCATGGTGGTAGGGTGCTGTGAGCGAAGCGTAACGCACCATCCCTTCCCTAACAATTCGCTATCAACGACACTGTTCATTGTGGCGAATACCCATACACTGGCGGAAATGACAACACCTGCAAAAGAAATGTTTAAATTTTGTCAAATAGTTGTTACATTTCGTAAAAATCTGTTATATTGGTAAACAAGAACGCAACACAAACCGGAGGGTAAACCCAATGCGAACCACCCAACTCGACAACGGCATTCTCAATAACCACGCCATCGAGCCGGATGTTTACTGCGCCGCCTACCCCACCGCACACGAACAAGAATCCTACAAAATCCAAGCCGCCTGGGCTGTGTTGTTCCTTGCCTCTTTACTCTTCATGGCAACCACAGTCACCAGCCTCGTCTAGTTTTTCAGTTTTGATCGACGGTTCTCGATTCTCCTCCAAGCTCTCTATTGTTGTGATAGGCAATAGGGAGTTTTTTTGTGCAAGCCTAACATTGAGTTAAGCACTCGGCAGATCGAGCGAGGCTTGAGGGTTGTCGAAGCCCGATCGCGGCCCTAATCGGGGGGAAATCGCTCTAGAATTGATCTCGTGATGGCGACGATTCAACCCCTGCCTGCTGATGTGATTAATATTATTGCTGCCGGAGAGGTGATCGACTCGGTGGCGGCAGTGGTGCGGGAATTGGTGGAAAATGCGATCGATGCGGGGGCGGGACGGATTGCGATCGCCCTCGATCTTGACCAATGGCGGATTCAAGTGGCCGATGATGGCCAGGGGATGGATCGGGACAATCTCCGCTCCTGCGCCCAGCCCCACAGCACGAGCAAGATCCACACCACGGCGGATCTGTGGCGGATTACGAGTTTGGGGTTTCGGGGCGAAGCGTTGCAGAGTATTGCCCAGTTGTCGCAGTTGGAGATTCGCAGTCGGCCCAGTTTGGCGGCGCTGGGGTGGCGAGCGAGCTACGACCAACGGGGAGAGGTGATCGCCATGGAGCCGGACGCGATCGCCCCCGGCACAATCATCACCGTTCATGATCTCTTTGGGCGGATTCCCGTGCGCCGCCACGGGTTACCCGCTGAAAGCCAACAACTCAAAGAAATCCAAACCCTGATCCATCACTTCGCCCTCTGCTATCCCCGCCTGCACTGGCAGATATCCCGTGGCGATCGCCCCTGGTTGAAACTCTTTCCCGGCGAGAGTCCCCAAGACATCCTGCCCCAACTCTTGCCACGAACACAACCGGGAGATTTTGCCCAGTTCACCCAAACCCAACTCCCCGACTATCCCGACGCTCAGATTCAGGTGGTGGTGGGCCTGCCCGATCGCTGTCACCGTCGCCGCGCCGATTGGTTAAAAGTGGCGATCAATGGCCGCTGGGTGCGATCGCCCGCCCTCGAACAGACCCTCCTCGCCAGCATGAGCCGCACCCTCCCCAAACACCGCTACCCCATCGCCTTCCTCCATCTCACCCTCCCCCCCGCCCAAATCGACTGGAACCGCCACCCCGCCAAAACCGAAGTCTACCTGCACCACCTGGATTTTTGGCGCGATCGCGTCCGCGAGAGCATCGACCAAGCCCTGCGCCTCAGTCCCGCCGATCTCACCCCCACCGCCCACAATCAACGCTTAGGAACCGTCTTCAAAGCAGCCGCCAGCGCCGGAACCTACACCCTCGATCGCCAAGTTACCCCCCTCACCGCCATCCCACAGGCCAGCATCCGGATGCCGCTGCGCGTCGTGGCGCAAGTGAATCAGATGTATATTGTCGCCGAGCATGAGCATGGCCTCTGGTTAATTGAGCAGCATATCGCCCATGAGCGAGTCTTGTTTGAGCAATTACAAGCCGCCTGGCAATTGGTGGAGCTTGACCCGCCGCTGATTGTGGCGGGATGGCGCGATCGCCAAGTCGAACAACTCCAGCGCATCGGCATCACCGTCGATGTGTTTGGCGAAAACCTGTGGGCGGTGCGCCACTGTCCCGCCCTCTTGGCCGAGCGCGAAGACTGCATGGATGCCCTGGTGGAATTGAGCCTAGGGGGAGACCTCGAAACGGCCCAAGTAGCAACGGCCTGCCGCAGCGCGATCCGCAACGGCACACCCCTGAGCCTGCCCGCCATGCAAACCCTCGTCGAACAGTGGCAACGCACCCATAACCCCCGCACCTGTCCCCACGGTCGCCCCATCTATCTCGCCCTCGACGAAACCTCCTTATCCCGCTTTTTTCGCCGTCATTGGGTCGTCGGCAAAAGCCACGGCCTTTAGCCTTCAATCGCATTGAATTCAGAGCGATCGGGGTATCTCCTGCAAAGATGTGACGCAAACAACAAAGCCTACGCCTCAAGACTGCTGTTTCGACACACGTTAATCGGTGGGTTACGGTGGATTGCTGAGTTTTGGCGTTTTCAAGCGGAGCAGGTGTAGCTTGGTCACGCCACTGCTGAGTGAGAGGCGAGGGTTTTTAATAAAGCGTCAATGCCGGCCACGGGCACGATCGCACGTCCGAGGGTTTGCGCCACATCTGTGACGGTGAGGTCATCTAGAAAGCGGGTGTCGTCATGTTTGAGCATCACCGCCGGGAGGAGGATGGGGCCGGGTGTGGGGCGATCGCCCAGGCCGGTGATCACGTCTTGGCCGGTGAGGAGTCCCGTCACGGTGATGTCTTGGCCCCAATAGTCGCTGCGGAGGGGGACGAGCTCCACGGTGAGATTCTCCACCTGGTTGAGGCGGGTAACGAGGGGTTGAAACGCCTGTTCGACGGCGTTGCCTACGACCCAGAGCCAGGTTTTTGGGGTAGGAATTTGGGCCGGGAGGAGGCGATCGCACGCCGTTTCAAACTCGCGGATAAACTGCCGAATTGAGCCGACCCCGTTACCGATTTGGGGGTAGTCTTCGTAGTGGGATTCCGGGGGGAGGTCGGTTTGGGCGATCAGAAACCATTCATCGGCGAGCCAAGCGAAGGTGCTGCCGAGGGTCGCTTTAAATTCTACTTGTAGGGCTTGGACTTGGGGGATCACCGTCTCGGCGTGGGCACGGCTGACGGGGGTAAGTTCGTCGGCATCGGGGCGGAAGCGGGTTAAGCCAACGGGGACGACGGCGGCGGAAAGGACGGTGGGGATCTCGCCGCTGTGGAATTGGGCCAGGTCGCGCAGGGTGCGTTCTAATTGTTCGCCGTCGTTGATGCCGGGACAGACGACGACTTGGGCGTGAATTTGGAGGCGGCGCTTTTGAAACCAGCGCAGTTGATCGAGGATTTGACCGGCGCGATCGTTTTTCAGCAGGCGCGATCGCACCTCCGGCGCGGTGGCATGGACGGACACATAAAGCGGCGACAGGCGCATCTGTTCAATGCGCTCCCATTCCCGCGTCGTGAGATTGGTGAGGGTGAGGTAGCTGCCGTAGAGAAAGCTGAGGCGATAGTCATCGTCTTTGTAATAGAGGCTTTCCCGTTTGCCGGGGGGCTGTTGGTCAATGAAACAAAAGGGGCAGCGATTATTACATTGAATCAAGCCATCAAACAGGGCCGTTTCAAACTCTAGGCCCAGGTCATCATCGTAGTCTTTTTCGATTTCGATGGCGTGACGTTTGCCCTGGACATCGAGGACTTCGAGGGCGAGGACTTCATCGGCACAGAGGTATTGATAATCGATCAGGTCGCGGGGTTGAATGCCGTTAATCGAAGCGATCGCATCCCCCACTTCAAAGCCAATCTCCGCCCCAATCGAATCGGGCAGGACGCGACTAATTTTGGCCGGACGCAGGGACGGAACACTCATAACCACTCGCACAAAAAAGCATTTTCCATGATAACGCTCGACTCTCGCTCAGCGCTGCCCAAGTTGATCAAGCAGTGTAACGCATCGAGGACAAGGGTTTTACTGCGGGGAGGCAAGGGGCTTAAGCCCCTTGTTACAAGGGTTTTACTGCGGGGAGGCAAGGGGCTTAAGCCCCTTGTTACTGTTGCGCAAGGCTGGTACTGTGTCTTTAGAAATTCGACGGCTCAAGCGATCGCTTAGGAAATGATCGCATTGAGCAGCACATCCACCAAAGGCATCCCTTCTTCCACATCGGTAATTTTGACAGTATTCACAATGTCGAACTTCGCCCCCGCATTTTCAAGTTGATCATCAAGGGCTTCTAAAAATTGAGTGGCGAGTTTATCTCGACCCACTTGAATTAGGGAAATGCCCAATTCTTCATCGCGGTCAATTTTGCGCGAGGCTTCGATAATCAGCCGCATCACCGATTTGCGATCGTCCGGTTCACCGTCGGTGATCACGATAATGGTTTCACCATTGGGCTGGGTTTGGCCCGCTTCTTTCCGCTCAAAGTAATTCGTCAACGCATCGTAGAGGACAGTCGCAAGGTCAGTCTTGCCCATCGGGTCATGTTCGGCAAAGACTTGAGAGACTTTATCGCTGGTGACGTTGTCGTAGCGTTTAAAGCGTCCGGAAAACAGGTAGACGGTAATGCCATCAGGATCAAGCTCCTCGCATTTCTGGGCCAGGGCCAGGGTCGATTCTTGGACGGCTTGCCAACGACTCTTCCCGCCCGGCTGATCCTGAGTGGACATGCTGCCACTTTTATCGATGATCAGGGTGTAATCCCGCTGTTCAACAATCGAGTTATTCGCCACGGTCGAATCAATCTCCTCGGATGGGTGTGCAAATTTTAAGTGTCCTTAGCCTATCGAATCCTGTGGGCCAGGGGGTCAAAATTCTAGGTTTTGATCAGGATTTCGCCAATTTTGACCCCTTAGGGAGCAAGGCGATCGCGCTGCCACGATCCATCCTCCTGCCGTTGATAGCGGAGGCGATCGTGGAGGCGACTAGGACGACCCTGCCAGAATTCGATCCGGTCGGGGATGACGCGAAAGCCGCCCCAGTGGGGTGGGCGGGGAATGGTGCGATCGCAATATTCAGCCTCTAGTGCCTGTAAGCGGGTTTCGAGGTGGGCGCGATCGCGCACAATCTCACTCTGGGGCGATGCCCAAGCCCCCAACCGCGACCCCATTGGCCGACTGTGGAAATACTCATCCGACTCCGCCCCGCTCACCCGTTCCACCCTCCCCTCAATCCGCACCTGCCGCTCCAACTCCGCCCACCAAAACACCAACGCCGCCCAAGGATGCGCCGCCAAATGCTGCCCCTTCTCGCTTCTGTAATTCGTATAAAACACAAAACTCCCCCCATCAAACCCTTTGAGAAGAACCATTCGCGCCGACGGCCGCCCCTCTGGGGTCACCGTCGTTAAGGTCATCGCATTGGGTTCCGGTAACTCAGCCGCGATCGCCTGGGTAAACCACTGCCGAAACAGAGCAAAGGGATCATCCCCCGCTTCTGATTCCAACAGTCCCCCACGGGTATAGTTCAACCGAAGATCAGCAGCAGAATAATTCGTCATCATGGCTCCTTGTCAATGCTTCAAGGCAACGTTACTCAGTTCAGGCGTATCGTTCAGCGTTGATCTCAATGGGGATCTCAATGGGATTGAGGTGCGATCGCACCTTATAACGAATAGGCCCGATAGGCCCGATAATCAATCTCCGGGAAAATATTATCGATCGCCTCCACCTTTTCCAACCAGCCCGCATCCACCTGTTCCTTTTGCAGATCCTCATAGAGCTTCGTAAAGCGCATCAAATGCGACTTCGTGCGCCGCTCCGCATAGGGAACCATCGTCCCCGTCCGCATAATAAACGCCCAATCCGACGACTGCGCCAACAACAGTTCCCGCGCCGCCTGGTTTAACGCCCGTTCCTGTAACTCATCGGCCGGTTCGCGTCCCCCCAGTTCAATCATCCGCTCCGCTGCCTTGTGCAAATGGGGATAAATCCAGGCATTAGTTTGGTTGAGCCAAAACTCATGGAAGCCTTGAAAGCCCCAACTTGACTGGGCCGGACGGCACACCTGTTGATGGGGTTCCTTTTGTAAATAGTCCGATAAATGGGTCAGAGCATAGGTGGACTGATCAAACCAACTCTTCCGGAAGAGATAGTCTAAAAACCACGGCCCCTCATACCACCAATGGCCGAACAACTCCGCATCATAGGGCGACATCACCAAGGGCGATCGCTGCATAATCCCCTCCAGATGTTGAATCTGATTCACCCGGTTAAACATAAAATTCCCCGCGTGCTCCGCCGCCTTTTCCTTCGCCCAATAGGGGTCATACAGCGCCTTCTCACTCAGCCCCGCCCCCCGGTGCGTAATCTTGTGATACTTAATCCCCACATTCTTGCGCTGGCCATTGGGCATCACATAGGGCTTAATGTACTCATATTCCGCCTCCCAGCCAATATCTTTATAAAACTCCCGATATTCTGGATCACCCGGATAGCCCACCTCCGACGACCACACCTGTTGCGACGACTCCTGATCGCGCCCAAACACCGCCACCCCCGTCTCCGTAAAAATCGGCGCATAGGTTCCAAACCGGGGCCGGGGTCGCGCATAGATTACCCCATGGCCATCAGTGAGGAAATAGCGCAGCCCCGCATCCGCCAACAGTCGCTCCACCCCATTGTAATAGGCACATTCAGGCAACCACATCCCATTCGGGGGACGGCCAAACGTCGCCTCATAGTGATCACACGCCACCTTAATCTGTGCCCACACCGCTTGGGGGTACATTTTCATCAACGGGAAATACCCATGGGTCGCCCCACAGGTAATGATGTCTAGATTGCCACTGTCGAGAAACCCCTTAAACGCGGTGACAAGATCCCCTTGATACGCATCCCAAGTACGCCGCACCGTAGCAAATTCTTCCACATAATGTTCAGCGAGATAGCGGAGATGACCATTATGGCGGTTGCGGTCTACTTCTTTTTCCGCGAGTTCTTGCAGTAGTTCGAGGTGATCGATGTAGCGATCTTGTAAGAGGGGATCTTGCAACATCGACACCAGCGGCGGTGTCAGGCTCATGGTCATTTTGAAGTCCACACCATCCCGCTTCAGCCCAGAGAACATATTGAGCAACGGAATATAGGTTTCGGTAATGGCTTCAAAGAGCCATTCCTCTTCAAGGACATAATCGCTCTCTGGATGGCGAACAAAGGGTAGATGGGCGTGGAGAACGAGGGCAAGATAGCCGAGAGCCATGGGCGTTTTGGGGAGGGTGGATCAGGAGAGGTGGCGCGAAAAGACTAGGGATGCAACCCCTTGTGCGGAGGGTGAAAGCGGAGGGGGTTGCCGTCTTATCCCAGCCTTGACGCTGCCTCTCAAATTCTAGGATGAAACGGAGACTCACACCAAAACTCCTCGATTCAGGCCGATGAATTGTGACTAAAACCCCTGGGTTACCCGCCTCGCCCTTCGAGGACAACGCTCGACAGACTATCGAAGCCGTCAGGATTGGGCAAACCCACGATGCTATACGGACAGGGAAAGAGGGTCAGACCTCGGTTAGGGCGGCTCTTGATGGACTGTCTGCCCATCGGGCCGTTAGCCCTAGGGCTAGCTAGACGGGGAATCCCCATGCCTTTAGGCTGGGAATGATGTCAAGATGGAGATTTAAGATAAACTTAATCAATCAAGCTTGACAATTTCAATACATTCACCGCTATTTATCAATCCACAACATTATTGCTGTGCGATCCTCCAATTTTGAACCCACACATCATTCTGCTGTATCAACAGGAGCAACGAAGCAATTACAGCTACTCCTGTTTGTGGATGAACGAATATCGACCCAAAACCACGCTCAACAGATTCAGTCCTATCTAGAGGAGTTGAAGCAGCGGGATGCTTTTGATTTGGAAATCCTCGAAATTAGTGAAAATCCGGACTTAGCGGAGCATTTTCGGCTGGTGGCCACACCGTCGCTGGTGAAAATTTACCCGTCGCCGCGTCAGGTGCTGGCGGGGGGGGATGTGGTGGCGCAGTTACAGCATCGGTGGCATCAGTGGCAGCAGGATCTCGAAGAGCAGAATAATGCGGAGGGGCTGGCGGATCGGAAGTCTGAGGACGATCGCTACTCGGTGGCGCAGATTCGGGCGGCGGAGGAACTGTTTCGGCTGAAGCGGGAAAATAATGAACTCCGGGAACAATTGCAGTTTAAGGATCAAGTGTTGGGGATGCTGGCCCATGATCTGCGGAGTCCGTTAACGGCGGCGTTGATCGCGGTGGAAACGCTGGAGATTACCCATAACCAAGAGTCAACGGAGCAGGTGACCAAGCTCCAAAAGCAGCTTTATCAACATGCGCGCACGCAGTTCCGGGTGATGAACCGGATGATTAATGATATTTTGCAGGCGGCTCAGGGTAAAAATAGTGGGCTTCAGATCCAGTTGCATAATCTGCCGTTGCAACCGCTGTGTGAGGAGGTTTTAGATGAGATGCAGGGGAGTTTGGAGGAGAAGTCGTTGACGTTGGTGCGGGATATTCCGAAGGATGTGCCGCCGGTCTATGCGGATGGGGAGTTAATTCGTCAGGTGCTGATGAATTTGCTGGATAATGCGATTAAATATACGCCGCCCCAGGGCACGATTACGGTGTCGATTTTGCACCGGACGGCGCAGAAGGTGCAGGTGAGTGTGGCGGATACGGGGCTGGGGATTCCGGTGGAGAAGCGCGATCGCATTTTTGACGGTCATTTTCGCCTCAAGCGGGATGAAGCCCAGGAGGGGTTTGGGATTGGCCTATCACTTTGTCGGAAGGTGATTCAGGCTCACTACGGCCAAATTTGGGTGGATAGTGTGCCGCCGGAGGGGAGTTGTTTTCAGTTCACGTTGCCGGTCTATCGCTAGGGGATTGCGATCGCCCTTGGTGCAGCGTTGGACGGGGCGCGATCGGGCAGATGTGGGGGCAATCAATGGGAGTTTGACACAATAGCTTCATCCCACTTCAGCACAATCGTGGTCATTGTGATTTTCCCGCCGTGATTGAGCCGGCTTGTTGCGTTGGGTGGGATTAATCCGTCACCGTTGAAACCTGTCTAGCGCTAAAGGTTCAGCCCTATTCGCGAATCTCAGATTTCATCCGTTCCAAGGTTTTATGCATCTGCTCAAACATTTGTTGGGGCGTGATGCCAAATTGGCCAAGCTGGGTTTTGAGTTGTTGAACCGTCATTTGTGCCATGAAGTCGTCCGACAGTTCAAACCGTTTCATGAAAATGTGGTAGCGTTCCATCAACGCTTCCATATTTTCAATAAACATCTTTTTTCCTTCGCGGTCAAACTTACCGTAGTCGCCGCCGAGGTTCATCATCGATTGATAGTCTTCAAACAGTTGTTTGGCTTCTTGTTGAACAACTTCAGATTCAAAAAATCCCATAATCTCCTTGGGGTGCTAAGGGCTGTGTGTGGGGCGTTGCGGAACGCAACTGCCTATTTATTGTAGGGTAGAGAAAACAGTGGGAACAATTCGGTTTCCCGTATTGAAAGAGAGTCCGGCATGGCATTGAGGTCAAGATGGACAGAAGCACGCTAACACAGTTCTGGCAACAGCCTCGGAGTCCCAAAATTGCGGTGTTGCTGGCGTTGGTGGGGGTTGTGCCGGGGGTTCCGTTGGCGGGGCTGCATAAGTTTTATTTGCGTCAGCCGCTGTGGGGGGTGGTGTATTTGTCGCTGTTTTGGCTGCCGATTCCCCATGTGGCGAGTGGGATTGAGGCGATTTGGTATTTGTTGAGTGAGCCGGATGGGTTTGATCAGCGGTTTAATGATGGGCTGGGGCGGGTGCGTGAGGGGGGGGCGGCGACGCAGCTTGATCCGGAGCGGATGAATGCGATCGCTGCTGCCCTACGTGACCTCGAACAACTGCGCCAAGAGGGGTTAATTTCGGAATTGGAGTTTGAACAAAAACGCCGCCAATTAATCGATGCCCCCTAAAACAGCCCAGAGGATGATCAGGCTATGATCTAGAGGATTCCCGTGGCTAGGGAGCTACGGCTAATACACAACCGTTCTCGAACCTGTACCTCCGCTCAATCCCTCCTAACCCCCCTTGGTCAGGCGGAAACTACCCTGATTTTTAAGGGGAATTGAGGGGGGATAAAATCCAGGCTAGACCAACATTTGAATGGTATGGATGAGCGGTAGTGGCGGGGAAGTTAGTCATGCTCCCGATCCGGAAAAACCCGATCAGCGAATTTCCCTAGCAGAGTTTCAGGAGGTGGTGATGGCAGCATGGTGGTCTCAGGTACAGCAGTGGCAACAGGTGTTAAACCCCCAACAGCGACAATTGCGGCAACGACTGGAGCGCAACCCCTATGCCCGGTTCCAGTCAGCGGCGGAAGTGGCGATCGCTGCCCAGTGGGGCATCCACATCGACGTGAACACCGCCACCGTAGACGATTGGCTCCGTCTGCCGGGGATCTCCATTCACCAAGCCCGTACCGTGGTGGCGTTGGCTCAAAATGGGGTGCAATTTCTCTGTTTGGAAGATCTCGCCGCAGCGTTGACCCTGCCGGTGCAGCGTTTAACCCCCCTCGCACCGATTTTGCAATTCGTCTATCGTGATCCCGATAGTCTCGTCGCTCCCGCTCGCCTCAACCCCAACACGGCCACCCTGGCGCAACTGTGCCAAATTCCCGGCCTCAGCCCCGATCTCGCCCAAGCGTGGGTGAGCGATCGCACGCACCACGGCCCCTATCACACCCTCGCCGATCTGCAAAATCGACTGCAACTCTCTCCCGAAGCGATCGCGCAATTGATGTATTATCTCGCGTTCTAACTCACGCCTGAAATGCCGCGAACTTTTAAAGTTCTGATAAGATTCCTTTAACCTACCATTCTCTTTATTCCCCCTACTGCTCTATGCCTTGGTCTCGTATCATGAGTGCGATCGTTGCAATTATTGTGGCTCTGGCCTCAATCGTTGCAGGAGGCTGGTATTTCACGGTCGGCTTCATGGTGATTGTGTTCTTGGGTCAACGCGAATATTTCAACCTCGTTCGAGCCAAAGGCATTGAACCCGCTGTCAAAACGACCCTGATCCTCTCGCAACTGCTGATCCTCACCGCCATCCTAGCCCCCTCCCTCACCGACGCGCTCCCCCCCATCACCGGGATTCTGATCTGTTGTTATCTCCTGTTTCAGCCCAAAATTGCCACGATCGCAGACATGTCCACCTCCATCCTGGGCCTGTTCTATGGCGGTTGGCTCCCCACCTACTGGATTCGGCTCCGAGTCAACCTCGACTTTCCCGCCGGTATCCTAATCGCCTCCGATCCCATCCATCCCCCCATCCTCCAGTTGCAAAACTCCGCCACCTGGTGGGATGAACTCGCCCACCCCGATCGCCTGTCCCCCGCCCTCAGCATCACAATTCTCGCCTTCTTCTGCATTTGGGCGGCCGATATTGGCGCGTATCTGATCGGCAAATTTTTCGGGCGGACGCGCCTCACCTTAATCAGTCCCAAAAAAACCGTAGAAGGGGCAGTATTCGGGATTTTTGGCAGTACGATGATGGGACTGACCGGAGCCTATGTATTGCATTGGCACAGTTGGATGATTACAGGGGCAATTCTGGGGTTGCTGATTGGTTTTGTCAGCTTGGCCGGTGATTTAACAGAATCGTTGATGAAGCGCGATGCTGGCCTGAAGGATTCCGGCCACCTCATCCCCGGCCATGGGGGAATTCTCGATCGCACCGATAGCTATATTTTTACCGCCCCCCTGGTCTACTATTTCGTCACCCTATTTTTACCCCTCTTCCCCTACTAATCCCCAGTCCGGATGGATAACCCCAAAATGGTCAATTCAAGGGCAGCAGTAGTGTGAGCCTCTGGCTCACTCGCATCTAACGAAACATCAGGATTGCGTTCTATTCCCAGGGGGTAGGGAGGTGAAGGAGGGCGGACTGTGGCATGGTAGGAAACGTTGCGTTGGTGTGAAAGCTGCGATGTCGGTTTCTGTGCCTGTTTGGTTCCAATCGCTCACGATCCCCGCCCTCGCCTTGGGGGGAGGGCTGCTCATGGGCTGCACTCCTGCGCCGGTCAGTGCGCCGCCTTTGGCCTGGGTGGCGATCGCGGTTCTCTGGGTGACGGTGGTGCAGGCCCCATCCCGTGGGCAGCGGCTGTTACGGGCGATCGCCTGGGGGATCGGGTTCCATGGGGTGGCGTTGTTTTGGATTACGGGGGTGCATCCGATGACTTGGATGGGCGTGCCCTGGTTGGCGAGTTTAGTGATCGCGCTGCTCTGTTGGGTTTTAATCACCGCTTGGGGCGTGGCTTTGGTGGTGGTCTGGGCTTTGCTTCTCGGTTGTGTTTCCCCTGTCCACCCCCTGCGCCATCTCCTCTTTGGGGTTGCCCTCTGGTGCGGTTTGGAAGGTCTGTGGCAACTGGGGCCGCTCTGGTGGTCGTCGATCGCCTATAGCCAAAGTCCGGGGAATCTCTGGCTGCTGCATTGGGGGCAAATTTCCGGCCCCACCACGATCACCGCGCTGCTGATGGCGGTTAATGGTGGCTGGGCGTTGGCCTATCTGAAACGGCGACAGTGGCGACGCTATGCCAGTGGTGCGATCGCGCTGCTCCTCCTGGCTCATCTCGGCGGTTTTTATCTCGCCACCCGTCCCCTACAGGATCAACCCGCCCAAGGCTTCGAGGTGGGGATTATTCAAGGTAATGTCCCCAACGAAATTAAGCTCTATCCGGAGGGCTGGGCCAAAGCGATCGCCGGCTACACCCAAGGCTACACCACCCTCGCCCGTCAAGGGGTTGACGTGATCCTCACCCCCGAAACCGCCCTGCCTTTCGCCTGGGAGGATCTTGTTCAAAACCATCACCCCTTTTACCAAGCCGTGAGGCGCGAAGGCACACCCGTTTGGCTCGGAGCCTTTGGCAGCCAAGGACGCAGCGACACCAACAGCCTTTTCACCCTCACCGGCACGGGCCAACTCTACAGCCGCTACGACAAAGTGAAACTCGTGCCCCTCGGTGAATATATCCCCGCCCAAGCCCTCCTCGGTCGCGTCCTTCAACGCCTGTCCCCCCTTGATGCCCACCTGGCCGCCGGTTCCCCCCGGCAAGTGTTTAAAACCCCTTGGGGGCGGGCGATCGTGGGGATTTGCTATGAATCGGCGTTTGCGCGGCATTTTCAACGCCAAGCCGCCGCCGGGGGGGAATTCATCCTCACCGCCTCGAACAATGCCCATTACAGCGAGGTGATGCCCGCCCAACACCATGCCCTGGATGTGATGCGAGCGGTGGAGTTGTCGCGCTGGGCGGTACGGGCGACGAATACCGGCTATTCTGCGATCGTCACGCCCCACGGCCAAACGGAATGGATTTCGGAGATCAATACCTATGCCCTGCATCGTGCGATGGTGTATCGGCGATCGGGGCAGACGCTTTACGGGCGTTGGGGGGATTGGTTGGGGTTGGGTTTGGGGGCGATCGCGCTCCTCTTCCTCATCCTGCGGCTTAACCCGTCCCTGCGTCATCATGCTCGATGACAGCGCGATCGTTGCCCTCACCCGAAATCCCTCTCCCGCTTTGGGCTACTGCTTATACACAAACTGCTCTTAACGATGTTCACCTTCTCTCGATCCCCCCTAGCCCCCCTTAAAAAGGGGGGAACGAAAAAAAGTCCCCCTTTTTAAGGGGGATTTAGGGGGATCAAACGCAGACGAGGCCA
>NZ_JAQMTY010000205.1 GCF_028330765.1 Spirulina subsalsa CS-330
CATTCAGTGGACGTTAAACAGATGCTTGTGGAGGGGAATCTGGACGGGGTTTCAAGACAGAGATGACTTGAAACTAGACAAACCCAGTGAAACAAGAATCCCCCGTTATAATCTTTGATTTAACGGTGGGAGTGTCAATGAGTTGACGGGGGTGTGGTTTGAGTTGTTGATGAGACAGGAGCCACAATGCTGCTCGGAGGAGTGATTTGCGGCTGGGGTTGCGGTGTCGCAGGGTCGTCCTG
Organism: Spirulina subsalsa CS-330; assembly: GCF_028330765.1. Taxonomy (GTDB): domain Bacteria; phylum Cyanobacteriota; class Cyanobacteriia; order Cyanobacteriales; family Spirulinaceae; genus Spirulina; species Spirulina subsalsa_A. Next base: position 243 of record NZ_JAQMTY010000205.1, read on the forward strand.
GGACGATTGCCAAAGGGTCGGCTGCTCCGGCGGCGCGATCGTGGCAAAGAAGGGATCAAAGACACTGGCATCTAGCCCCGCTGCCACCCAGCCATAGCCTCCGATAATCCCAGTAATACAGGCAATATAAGCCGCATACACCGTCAACGGAGCCTTGCTGGACATCCATGGTTGAGTGTTGAGGTTTGGGTTGTACCACGATGGAATGAGGGTCTCATGCTGCGGATTGCTCACCGTCAGACTCGCTAATTCTTTGAGATCAAGGGCTTGTCCAAGGCGGCGCAGAAAGCCCCGTAAATAGATATCTTCGGGCAATTTTTCCAATTGACCCGCTTCGAGGGCTTGAATGTGAATCACCGGTACAAGGGTTCGACTGGCTAGCTCGCCCTGGGTGAGGCGGCGGCGTTGGCGGGCTTGTTTAATGCGTTGCCCCATTTGGCGATATTCCTGGTGTTTTTGGTCGATGGGGTCTTGTGGGGGCTGATCTGTTGGGGGGGATGCGGGCGATCCGACGGGGGCAAGTTTGGCGCGGGGGGAAGGGCTGGCCGGGGCGATCGCAGGTAAGGGCCCACAGTCCTCCAGTTGAGCAACATACTGGATCGTGGTTTGGATCGCTTCACGATTGAGGGCATGGAGTAAAGCATGGATAACTTCCGGACGTTCTCCCGTCAGGTGCTGAAGTCCGGTTAATGCTCCTTGGTACATTGGGCCCTGAGTCAATTGAGCTTCAATTTCACTCGAAACTGACGCAGAGACGGTTGCGCTTAAACCCGTTGTCGGAAATTCCATAGGAGTGATTCTCAATGAGGGAAGGAGTAACAGGGATCAGAAGTCAGAGGATTCATGAGCGATGCGATCGCATCTATCGGTCACAGCACCCATCACCCATCCGATTTGCTGAGTCCGAGTCTTGTCTCTCTGTTCAGATAATCCCCCTGGGAGTCCGGAGTATTTCGGGATTGCGGCGAGAAAACCAGGAAATTCACGGAACATTCTCAGGGTTGTTCCGTCGATTAGCGGATTATTTCTCGCAATTTTAAGCGGGGAAAAAGTACGCCCTAGGCCGAGCGACGCGCTGAAGAAGCTGCCTCTAGGGCCACCGGAATCCGCTTTAAATTACTCGCCCGACACCAATCCACATCTGGGCCCACCATGAATGTGACATAATCTTCCCCGTAGGCTTGCCAATAGGTCTGCACCTCGCCCGTTAAACCATGGGCATCATCAAGGCGTTGCACGATCGCCCCCGGTGGAAATTTTTGCGCAATCGGGTAATCCTGCCATTTTTGGAGTAGCCGCAGCCGATCCTGTTGGGGCTCCGTTAAAAGCTGCCAGGTTTCCGTTTTCCAGTCTTGATATTGGGCCATAAGCTGCTCCACTTCACGCCACGTTTCCGCCGTTGCAATTAAATCGGCCAACGCTTGGGGGCTGTGAAGCTCAAAATCGGGAACAGGTAAGGCACTCATGAATTCTTAAAAAATAACAAAAACACTATATTCAGCGTGTTTAGCCTGAAATTTTAGACTAGACACTCTAAATATAGCGAGTTTGCGGCCGATTTTCCGGCCCTTGGTCTTTTTTTTTGACTAGGATTCGAGGTCTTCTTCCTCGCCGTCCTCCCCTTCTTCACTGGGGGGAACGAGGGCCACAGCGGCGATCGCATCCTCTTGATCCAACCGTTGCACCCGTACCCCCGTCGCTGCCCGCGACTGAGGCGAAATCGCATCCACCACTTGACGAATAATAATGCCGCGATGGGTGATCAGCATCAGTTCGTCGCCCTGATTCACCACACCGAGGGCCACCAACTCATCTTTCTTAACGCGGAACTTAATCGCCCGCAGGCCCAAGCCCGCCCGCTTTTGCAGCCGGAATTGATCCACCGGAATCCGCTTGCCGTAACCCTGGGCCGTCACCGCCAACACCCACGGCCCATCACCAATATCCGCAAGCACTTCCTCACTGGCGGTGAGGTTATCGTCCTCCTCATCGCCCTCACCCACGGCCAAATCGGCAATGATTTGACTGGGGAGAATATCCATCCCGATCAACTCATCCCCCGATCGCAGCTTCATCGACTTCACGCCCCGCGTTGCCCGGCCCAGGGGACGCAACTGGGTATCATCGGCGCGGAAATGAATCGCCATCCCCTGCCGGGAGCCGATGATAATGCTGTCGGTAGATTTCGTTAAACGCACCCAGCGCAGTTGATCCCCCTCAGCAAGGGAGATGGCGATCAGGCCATTGGTGCGGATGTTGGCGAAGGCGGAGAGGGCGGTTTTTTTGATAAAGCCGGTGCGGGTGAGCATCACCAAATATTCATCGTCGGTGAACTCACTAACGGCGATGATGGAGGTGATTTTTTCGTCGCGGGGGATGGGGAGCATCTGGACGATGGGCACGCCACGAGCTTGGCGGGAGGCGGTGGGGATTTTATAGGCGTTGATCGAGTAGACGACCCCGCGATCGCTAAAAAACAGCACCACATTATGGTCGCAACAGGTGAGGAAATGCTCCACCGCATCGTTATCTTTAATCTTCGCCCCAGCCCGGCCACGGGTGGCCCGGTGTTGCGCCTCAAAGGTATTGACGGGCATCCGTTTGATGTAGCCCTGCTCCGTCAACAGGATCAGCACGGCTTCATTGGCGATCAGGTCGGTTTCATCGAGATCCCCTTCCGAGGCGAGGATTTCCGTGCGGCGGGGCGTGGCGTGGGTCGCCTTGATTTGCTCGGCTTCTTCGACAATGATTTCGTCGATCCGCTCCCGTCGCGCCAAAATATCCTGCAAATCGGTGATCGTCAGCAGTAATTCTTCGTGTTCGGCTTGGATTTTGTCCGCTTCGAGGGCGGTCAAGCGGCGCAACTGCATTTGTAAAATCGCATCGGCTTGCAACAAGGACAGACCAAACCCGGCCATTAAATCCTCTTTGGCGCTGGCGGTGTCGGCGGCGTGGCGGATGGTTTGGATGATGCGATCGAGGTTTTCTCCCAGGGCGATTAAGAATCCTTGGAGAATGTGATCCCGTTCTTGGGCTTTGCGCAGTTTGTATTGGGTGCGGCGTTGGATCGTTTCAATGCGGAAGTCGAGGAAGACTTCGAGGAACCGTTTGAGGTTGAGCAGTTGCGGGTCGCCGTTGACGATCGCTAACATATTCGCCCCGAAGTTGTTGCGGATCGGGGTTTGTTTGTAGAGGTTATTGAGAACAACGCGGGCGATCGCATCCCGTTTGAGTTCAATCACGATCCGCATTCCGTCGCGATCGCTCTCGTCCCGAATATCGGAAATCCCCTCAATTTTCTTATCGTTCACCAGATCAGCGATCTTCTCAATCAACGCCGCCTTATTGGTTTGGTAGGGCAAGGCGGTCACAATGATCGCCTCGCGATCGGGCCGTCCCGGTTGCTCGATCAGGTCAATATGGGCCACCCCCTGCATCGTCACGGAGCCGCGCCCGGTCAAGTAGGCATCCTGAATGCCGCTGTAGCCGAGAATTTGCCCCCCGGTGGGAAAATCGGGGCCTTTGATAATTTTGCACAGATCCTGAATCGGTAGCTCTGGATTGTGGATCAGCGCCACCATGCCATCGATGATTTCCCCTAGGTTATGGGGCGGAATATTGGTGGCCATCCCAACGGCAATCCCGGATGAGCCATTGAGGAGCAGTTGCGGAATCCGCGACGGCAATACGACGGGTTCTTGTTGCGACCCATCGAAGTTATCGGCAAAATCCACGGTTTCCGCTTCGATATCCCGCAGCAGGGAATTCACCGTCAGGGTGTGGAGGCGGGATTCGGTGTAGCGCATCGCCGCTGGGGGGTCATTGTCCACTGAGCCGAAGTTACCATGCCCTTGGATCAAGGGTTCGCGCATCGAAAAGTCTTGGGCCATGCGTACGAGGGCATCGTAGACGGCGGTATCGCCGTGGGGGTGATATTTACCGAGGACTTCCCCGACGACACGGGCGCATTTCCGAAAGGGGCGATCGGGGGTTAAGCCCAGTTCATACATCGCGTAGAGAATTCGACGGTGAACGGGTTTGAGTCCGTCTCTGGCATCGGGTAGCGCCCGCCCCACAATCACGCTCATGGCGTACTCTAGGTAGGATCGCGACATCTCGTTGCGTAGATCGGTCGGCAGAATCCGCTGTTCAGGGGCAGCCATAGAAAAAACTCCGTTTCGGTCGAACGTTTAGGGTAGACGGAACAAGCCGCGATCGCGGCTCTTCCGTTTCCAGAGAAAACTGGCGATTAAGACAATGAAGCTTACCCATTCTATCATAGATGGGGCGTGGCTTTGGGCGATTTTGACATTACCGGAAATCCCGGTTAATGCTCGGCGGCGGTGGGGGTGAAGTGCTGAAAGCGTTGGGCAGGGTTGAGGGTGAGGAACGGGGCGCGATCGCATAGTTGCACCGTCGGATCAGCGATGATCGTGCCGATGATCTGCGCAGGGGGCCCAAGGCTATCCAGGAGCGCGATCGCATCATCCGGCGGCAGGATTAATACCAGTTCAAAATCCTCCCCCCCATACAAGGCCCAGTCACGGGCGCGATCATCTCCCACGGCATTCCGTAACATCGGATCAATCGGCAAGGTGTTTAATCTCGCCCCCAATCCGGCTAAGGCACACAGTTGCAGCACCGCATCGGCTAACCCATCGCTGCTATCCATGCCGATGATCCGGGGATAGTTTGCCAGGATCGGGAGACAATCGAGGCGGGGGCGGGGGTATTGGTGGGCGTGGATCAGGAGGGCGCGATCGCTCATCGCCAACCGAATCGCGTCGGGATTGAGCAGCAATTCCAACCCGGCGCGGGCGTTGCCGTGGTAGCCCGTGACGAGCAGGCGATCGCCCACCTGTGCCCCGCGTCGGGAAATGACTCGATCGGGGGTGACTTGACCGAAGGCCGTGATGGCGATCGTGGGCGTGGGCGATCGCGTCACATCCCCCCCCACCATCGGCGCGTCGTACTCATCCCCACAGCGTTTCATCCCGGTGTAGAGGGCTTCAATCCAATCTAGGCGCGTCGTTGGGGGCAGGCTCAACCCGATGGTAAACCCGATGGGGGTCGCTCCCATGGCGGCGAGGTCGGATAAGTTAGCGGCCAGCGATCGCCACCCCACCGCAGCCGGGGGCGTGGTCGGGTCACTAAAATGCACCCCTTCCACTAACACATCCGTCGTCACCACCAACCGCATCCCCGCCGCCACCGCTAGCACCGCCCCATCATCCCCCACCACCGCCGCCGGGCAAAATTGGTGCAGGCGTTGAAGCAGTTGATGTTCGCCAAGGTCTGCGATCGTTAATGAGTCATTGAGCATGGGTGGAGGACAGTGAAGCAAAAATGGGCTTTGGCATGAGTGAGCCAGAGGCTCACACTACCATTGCGATCCTCCTTTGGAGGGCGAGCTTCTAGCTCGCTGTCCAGATTGACACCCGCCCGTGTGTTCACGCCGGGGCGGATGTCAACCTTCATTCAGCGAACGTTGCCCGAACCCGTTTTAACGGGTTTTCGCGATCAGCCAAGCACTTCAGTGCTTGGCGGTGGGGACGGCTGATAATTTCAGATTACGATCGCGGCGCAACAAAATTATCCAAACCTTCGACCACACGAGCCGATTTGATCACGTCGCCATCTTGGAGACTTTGCAGCACCTCTTTCCCATCAACGAGATAGCCAAAGACGCTATAGCGTCCATCCAAGACATTGAAGCCGGGCGGTGTCAGTTCACTATCAAACAGGAAGAAGAAAAATTGTGATGAGCCACCATTGGGGTCATCACTGGGACGGGCCAGCGCCATCGCACCGTAGGCATTAAATGGCAGCGCCAATTCTGCCAAGTACAGCCCCGCATCTTCGAGGGTGATTTCGTAGATCGGTTCTTTGTCGCCTTGGACAAGGATTTCTAAGGGAATGGCGCGATATTCTTTGGTTTTCGGGTCAATGAAGCCGACTTCGGGGCCTTCAGGGTCGCCGGTTTGGATGATGTAGTCTTGGTTTTGGAAGAAGGGCAAGCCGTCGTAGAACCCGCGCTGGACGAGATCAACGAAGTTCCCGGCGTTGATCGGGGCGCTGTAGCCATCGACGATCACGGTGAGGGTTCCTTGGGTGGTTTCGAGTTCGACGGTGGCGCGGCCTTGCAGTTGGGGCAGGTTAGCGTAGTCGTCGGGAATCTCGAAGGGGAAGCCGTCTACCATCAGGGCTTCTAATGCTCCCACATGGGCGAGGGCTTGGCGGCGCATCTCCCACACCGTGTTTTTATCGCGATCATCGGCGGCGGTGCGGAGGGTTTCCACTTCCTCGCGGAGTTCCGTGAGGAGGTCTTGGGCGGTAGCGGTGCGATCGCTGCCCACACTGGCCAAAATCGCGTCATCCCCAAAGGTCAGGCTCCGGGATGCGGATTTGATCTCCCGATTCACGAGGCTCCAGCGTTTACTCCGGAGTCCTTCGGAAATGGATTCTAAGCTGGTTTGGAGTTGGCGGACTTCGGGGTTATCAATGGGGAGGGCATAGCGCAGAATCGCCTGGGGGTCGGTGATGGCGTTGCCTTGGGCGAGACCGGCATGGGCGACGGGGGCGAGGGTGGCAGTGGTGAGGAGGGCGATCGCGCCCACAGCCAAGACAAGCCAAGCACGTTTGAGCCAGGCTTGTACCGTCTGCCGAACAGAAGAATGTAAAGATAACATAAAAAATAAAGACACAATATTCCGGTGAACCTTTTTCATCTTCCCATAAGTTTCACCCTCCCTGAATCGGGCATGGGGCCCTCGCGAAGGAAAAGGGGATTCCTGCCAGGAGGGAACCCTAACGGGGGTACAATGGAGGGCGAATTGTCTCGGTCTCTTAAAATAACTCCATGATTTCGAGTAATGACTTTAGAACTGGCGTAACGATCAATTTGGATGGTTCTGTGTGGCGTGTCGTCGAATTTCTCCATGTGAAACCGGGGAAAGGGTCAGCATTTGTCCGGACAAAGCTCAAAAATGTGCAATCGGGCAGTGTGGTGGAACGTACCTTTCGGGCTGGTGAAACGGTTCCCCAAGCCATTCTCGAAAAACGCACCATGCAGCACACCTATAAAGAAGGTGAAGATTTGGTATTCATGGATATGGAAAGCTTTGAGGAAATGCGGATCAGCCCGGACAAGGTGGGCGATCGCGTTAAATACCTCAAAGAAGAAATGGAAGTGAACATCGTCACCTGGGACACCCAGGTGCTCGAAGTGGAACTGCCCAACTCCGTGGTGCTTGAAATCACAGAAACAGACCCCGGCGTGAAAGGGGATACCGCCACGGGTGGCACGAAACCTGCCATTGTGGAGACAGGGGCACAGGTGATGGTGCCGCTCTTTCTTTCCATCGGAGAAAAGATTAAGATTGACACCCGCACCGATAGCTATCTCGGTCGCGAAAACTAATCGGGTGGGTCGCACGGAGTCTAGCGGTGAAGACTGAACATTGGGCATCGTGAGGCAACGTCACCATCTTTTTAATATTGCTTGATTTATTCGCTTTGAGGACAAGACTGCCGGTGTCTATAGACTTCCAAGAAATTCGTGAACTATTAGCGGCGATCGCGCCCACCGATATCACAGAACTTAGCCTCAAAAGCGAGGCCTTTGAACTCACCGTCAAAAAAGGTCACAGTTCCGTGATGCCCCTCGCCGCCGCTGCTCCGGCCGTTGCCCCTGTCCCCGTGGCGGCTCCCCCTCCCGCTGCTGCCGCTGCCGCTGCTCCGGTGGTCGATACTGCCCCCACCCCCACCGGTGATCCGAAATGGGTGGATATCACCTCACCCATGGTGGGGACGTTCTATCGCTCTCCGGCTCCCGATGAAGCACCGTTTGTGAATATGGGCGATCGCGTCGCAACCGGGCAAACCGTGTGCATTATCGAAGCAATGAAACTCATGAACGAGATTGACGTAGAAATCTCCGGGCAAATCATGGAAATCCTCGTCGAAAACGGTGAACCCGTGGAATTTGGCCAGCCGCTGATGCGTGTTAACCCCGGTTAATCCCCCCAGTGGTGAGCCGCCCCCCAGTCCACCTCAAGACAATCTCGATCAAGGGTAGCTCCGCATATTGTGATCAGGGGATGAGGCTGCTAAGATTTTGGGATCACAATTTTCCGTGAACCTCCCATGCACCTCACACCGAAGCCTGTCTCACAGGAAGTGGTTCAGCAACTCGCTGAGTACTTCAGCGTACTTAGTGAACCGATGCGCTTGAAACTTTTGAATCTGCTTCGAGACGGCGAGATGTGTGTTCAAGAATTGGTCGAAGCCACGCAGACGAGCCAAGCCAATGTTTCCAAGCATCTGAAAGTGATGCTCCAAGCTGGGATTCTCAGTCGCCGCAGCGCCGGAACCTCCGCCTACTATCGCGTCGAAGATCCGCTGATTTATGACCTGTGTAATTTAGTCTGTAACCGTCTGGCGGCTCGCATCGAAAAGCAAGCCCGACAGTTCCGCGATTTTAGTCTCACGCCGCCGGCGATCGTGCCTAACAGCCTGTCCCGTCCCCTGCATCCCTCGGATTGAGGGATGCTCAACCCACGGAAACTTCGCGACGGGTCGAGGGTTGTTCTGGGAGGCGGGTGATGTGGGGGGAGCGTCCGAGGCTGCTATTGATCCGGAGGCTGAGGCTGAGGCAATGGAGCCAGAGGGCCGGATAGCGGGATTCGAGCCACGGTTGCGATCGCGCCAACCAGCCCGGAAACCAGCCCCGCAAACACCAAGCGAGCAACGATTCCACCGCAAACCAGAGATAACTGCCGATCCAGCGGATAAAGTCCCGCGTTCCGGCCTGCTCCCAAATCCAGGGCACAAGGCGAGGATTCATCACCGCCGCCTTCAATGCCAAGCGATTAAACGTCCACCACCCAAACCGATCCTTAATAAACGTATCGGCAACCTCTGGCGGTTCCTCGGCGAGGAGTCCAAAAAAGGTGTTCAGCATCGCATTCACCCGTTGGGGGGGTAGGGTTTTACCCGTGGGAACCATCATTCCTTTGGAGAAGAGCCAAGTGACGGCGGTATTGCTCTGGTAGGCGCGGATCGTGTTGAGGTGTTTTGCGGCCAGGAGGTCGTGCTGGAGGGCGGTATCGAGCAAGGTGGTGAGGCGGCCAAGGTTGCGCACGAGGGAGCCGAAGCCGGTAAAGACGAGGGGCGATTGTAACGAGGCAGCATCTCCGATCGCCACAATGCGATCAATGGCGACGGTGCGATCGCTCCCCCCCACGGAAAAATGCCCCGGAATATACCCAAATGTCGGCTTCTTCCACTCCAAGGCATCGAGGTCGCAGCGGCGATATTCCGGCAAAATCGTGAAAAAGTCCTCGTACATTTCCAGCAGCGAACCGGGATTCTCAGGATGCACTTGATGGTAGTGGAAGAGGTACACGGTCAAATCATCCCCTTCCACGGGGAATAATTCCCAAATCAACTGCCGCCCCCGCGAAATATCCCCATGGGAATTCAACACATCCCCAAAATCAGGGTTCCACACCTCTTTGCTAATCCCCGACAGCACGGCCCCCACGGTGGGACAAACACTATCAAAGGTGCGGCCACCGTTGAGTTGCCAGGCGATCGGGGAGGCGGTTCCCATCGCATCGACCACCAGGCGGGCGGTGGCGTTGCGATCGCGCCCCGTTGGGCGGTGGGTCATTTGTACCTGTACCCCATCCCTCGCCACATCAACACGGGTGAATTCTGTTTCATCCCAAATCTCGCCCCCCGCCTGCCGGAACTTTTCCCCACACAGACGCAGCAACCGTTCCGAATCAATGGCAATATTCAGGACGGTGGGGGTGTGGAGTACCTTGGCTTTTAAATGGGGGGGGTTATTGCCGTCGAAAAACTTGTTAAATCCGTCCTGATATTCGCGGGCGATCAGGCCTTCAAACTCCTCGGCAGTAAACAGCCCCAACTCAATCAACTGCTGAAACTCGTCCCGCGAAATATTCCATTCCCGATTCATCCGTCCAAAGGCAAGCCGTTCAATCAACAGGACCCGATACCCCCGTTGGGCCATCACCGCTGCATGAATCACCCCCAACGCGCCGCCGATATAGATGAGGTCGTAGTCTAGATCCGTGGCGAGGGGGGTGGACTGTTGAAACACCACCGAGCGGGGGGTTTGAGGATTTTTGACACTCTCGCGCCAGCGGGTTTCCCACCAGTAGGCTCGCTGTAAATCTCGTTCCCCCTGGGGCATTTTCTGGAAATAGTTCACCGTTTGGGGGTAGTGGGGGGCGAGGGCGGTGAAGATGTCGGTCTGTGTGAGATCTAGGGCAGGTGGAGCCGGATAGGTGAGGGGAAATGCCTGGGGGAGGGCTTGGCTGAGATGGTCTTGAATGTCGCGTTCGTGGGGGAGGGGGCGATCGCTCCACCGAAAGAGCTTGAGATAGGTGGTGCGCTGAAGTGACCAAAGAGCGATCGCTAACACCTGACCGGGCCGCTCCGGGAACTGCACTTGCACACCACCCGGCACAACCACCCGCTCACCGTAGGGGGGCTGCCATTGGGTTTGGAGCCACGTCACCACACGGGCTAGGTCAGGAGTGGGAATTTCAAGGTAGAGCAGTTCGTTCATCAGGACATTACTCATGTGCCAACAGGAAAAGGGGAAGCAATACTTAAGATTTGACTGTTGTGTGCTGGGTTACATGCAGCGCATACTTAAGATAGTTTAATAAACTATCTTAAGATTCGATAAGTTTCCTAATCTTTAGTGTGCAACGGGTGAACATTGGCTATGAATTATCCTATCCCACGAAGTCCCGAAGAAATTCGTGCGTTTCAAAAACAGCCGATTGATGAAGAGATGGTGGCGGCGGCGATCGCAGGAGTTGTGGAAATCTACCGCGCCCAGGGCAAAAGCGTCGATCAAATCCAATCGGACATCCTCACCGATCATCAACTTCTCAATCCCAAACAACGGCAATGGTTGAGCGAAGTCCTCACCCAAGCCTGGCAAACATGGCCAGAACAGGCCGAAATGCCCCGCCATGACCCAAGACGGGCTTAAATTGTCCTGAGCAGCATCGTTTGGGGTTTGGGGGTTCCGCCCCTGATGGGCTGAATTGATCCACCGAGAAAAACACCATTGTGAACGGGAAACCCACCGCCTTAATTACCAGCGCCGCCAGCGACTTCGGGGCAGCCTTTGCCCATGTTTTTGCCCGCCATGGCTATGATCTGGTCTTGATTTCGCGCACGGCTGCCCCCATCCACCCCCTCGCAGAGCGGCTCACCATGGAATTTCAGGCCTCGGTGAAAATTTTGCTCCATGACCTGTCCCATCCCAACGCCCCGGATACGATCGCCGCGCAGCTTCAACAAACCGGCATCGAGGTGCAAATTTTAGTGAACACATCAGAGCGCGGGGCATGGGGTCAGTTTGTGACAACGGATGCGACGGCGGAATGGCAGTTAATGCAGGTCAATATGGTGGCGTTGACCCAGTTAACGAAGGTGTTGCTGCCGGGGATGTTGCGACGCGGAACGGGAAAGATCCTCAATGTGGCATCGTTGGCGGCGTTTCAGCCGGAGTCCTGGCGGGCGGTGTATGAGGCGACCCAGGCCTATATCCTCGCGTTTTCCCAAGCGTTGGCGGCTGAATTGCAGGGTACAGGGGTGACGGTGACCGTCTTTTGCCCGCAACGGTGGGATCAATCCACTGCCCCCGACGATCCAGAGCGTGAGTCGGCGCTGATGACGCTGGCGCAATGGGGCTATCAAGCTTTATTTGCGGGGCAGACGGTGGCGATTCCCGGCTGGAAACATCGCCTGATGGCGGCGATCGCTGCCCTGCTGCCGCGTCGCTGGGGCGGGGCGATCGCTGCTTTCCTCCTGCCTCACCCCCCAAGCTCCCCCGCCGATCGCCCGTAACCCTGGTGGATGGGTTATGGGGCTTCTGGGGTCGGGGGTTTGGTGCAGGTGAGGGTGAGATCGGGGGATTGGGCATCGAGGATTTCGCAGGTGCTGAAGCCGACAATGCCGTCGGGTAAAAGGGTATGGATGCGCTGAAAGTCTTTGACGGCTTGAACCGTGAGGCGGCCAAAGTAGCCATCCAGGGGGCCGGTATAGAGGTCGAGATCTGTGAGGATTTTTTGAATGACGAGGACATCTTTGCCATGGCTGCCGTAGCGGAGAATGTCACGCAGGGTTAGGGGACGGGTGAGATCTAACTCGCTGAGGGAGAACGATCGCATCTGAGGGGGGCGGGTTGGGGGCGGGGCAGGGGTAGAGCGAGACGGGTTGAGGTCAAGGGTTAACGAACTGAGGGGCGATCGCAAGGTCGGGGGCGTTAATTGGGGCGATCGTGGGCGGGGTGTTGCGGTTTGATCCATTGGGGCGGTGGGAGCGATCGCCGTTGCGGCTGTTCCCACCCCAGCACCCGAATTCGGCGCGGTAACGGGGGACTCTTCTGCCCCACCCAACTGAGGTGACATTGCCCTCAGTTGGGCAAGACTGGCGCTCAGATCTTCACCCTCACGCCCCGCTTGGATGCGAAGATTTAACGGGGGAAAGGGATTGCGATCGCTCTCGTCCGCCGGTGCTGCCTCCGCATCCACATCGACGGTGGGGGAAGCGGTGACAGGGTTGGCTGCCGGTGGGGGGGAAGGCTCGCGCACGACGAGATCCGTGGTGAGTTGGACAATGGTTAAAATCGGCAGTCCAACCCCTAACAGCACCGTGGCAAGAGTGCTGTAGGGGATCTCTTTAATCTGCTTTTTGAACAGGAGAAACAGGAGAAAGAGAAAGGTTAACAGCGATAGCAGGATTAGCCCAGTGTAGTAGGGGATGTTGGGCGGTGATGAGGGGGTTGCGGGGGAGTGGGGCGGCGTGAGGGTTTCTTCTAAGGGTGTGGTTTGCGATCGCGCCCCCTCTCTGAAGGCGAATCGGTCGTCTGTAATGTTGATGGCTGGATTGGCTAGGGACATTGCGTTAAGGACATTACCCACACACAGGACAGATTCAAACAAATTCTCCACTCATCTTAGGGGAATTTCGGGACGGGCTGATGGACAAGGGCCGCATTGACTTGGGCCTGAAGCTCCGATACTGATCCTGTATTTTGAATCACCACATCCGCCGCCGCAACTTTATCCCCCAGGGGCATTTGACTATGAATCCGCTGTTCGGCTTGGGCAGGGGTGAGGCGATCGCGCTCGATCAACCGCGATCGCTGCTGTTCCGGCTCACAAGCCACCACCCAAATTTCACTCACCCAATCCGTTAACTCCGCTTCAAACAATAACGGAATCATCAACACCACCGTAGGCGCATCCCGCAAGCCTGCCAACGCTTGATCAAAACAATGCCGGACAACGGGATGAATCTGATCCTCTAACCACCGCCGCTGGGCGCGATCGCGAAACACCAGATCCCCCAACCGTCCCCGATCCAAACTACCATCTGCCCGGAGCATCTCCGCCCCGAACCGCTGCGCGATCGCCGCCAACACCGGACTCCCCACCGCCACCGCCTGCCGCGCATAGAGATCCGCATCCAAAACCGGGAGATGATGGTGCATCGCCAGGTGAGCCGCCACCGTACTTTTCCCCGTGGCAATCCCGCCCGTTAAGCCGATTTTGCGCTGCATGGTCGTTCGTTCCTATCCTTTGAGGCCATTCCCAGCGTAGGATACCCTTAAAATTCTCGTTAAACTTTTTAATACATTCCTTCATTATCCCGCCAAGAGAGGCTTAAACCCGATGACAGTGCGATCGCCCGAACCCCGTTGGCTCACCATTTATCGGCTCCTCCGGTGGGATAAACCCGCTGGCCGGTTGATCTTGATGATTCCGGCGCTGTGGGCGGTGGTGTTGGCGGCTCAGGGTGCGCCGCCGTTGCCCTTGGTGGGGGTGATTGTGGTGGGCACGCTTGCCACCAGTGCGGCGGGCTGTGTGGCGAATGATCTGTGGGATCGGGATATTGACCCCCAAGTGGAACGCACCAGCCAGCGTCCCCTCGCCGCCCGGAGTCTGTCGATTCAAACGGGGGTTGTGGTGGGGGCGATCGCGCTCCTCTGTGCGGCGGGGTTGGCCCTCTATTTAAATCCCCTCAGTTTTTGGCTCTGTGGGGCGGCCGTGCCGTTTATTCTGCTGTATCCCGGTGCGAAGCGAGTGTTTCCTGTGCCGCAGTTGGTGTTGGCCCTGGCTTGGGGGTTTGCGGTGTTGATCAGTTGGGCCGCCGTGACGGGGAGTTTAACCCAGGCAACGGGGTGGCTTTGGGGGGCGGTGCTGCTCTGGACGCTGGGGTTTGATACGGTCTATGCGATGAGCGATCGCGAAGACGATGCCAAAATCGGCATTTATTCCAGTGCGCTCTTTTTTGGCCGCTACGCTCCCGTTGCCGTCGGGGTGTTTTTCCTGGGAACCGCTGGACTTTTGGCCGAGTTGGCGGTGATCTTGACCTTGCATTGGAGTTTTTGGCTCACCTGGGCGATCGCGCTCCTCGGCTGGCTCTGGCAAACCTGGCAACTCCAACGCCCGGATCTACCCCGTCCCCTCTACGGCCAAATCTTCAGCCAAAACGTGATCATCGGCTTTATTCTCCTGATCGGGATGATCACCGGATCGCTGCTGATGGGGTGATGGGGATTAGCGATCGCGATTCGGCCGAGGCTTTAAATTTTGGTTCACCACCTGGTTTCGTCCCCACACCTTCGCCTGCAACAGTCCCTGATCCGCACGGTTCAACAGACTTTTCCCCTCCGGATCATCATCCGGTTGCAGAGTGGCCGCCCCCACACTGATCGTAATCGTCAGCGTTAGGTCGGCTTCTACGTGAAACGGCTGTTCCGCCACTAAACACCGCAAACGTTGGGCCACATCCTGGGCTGTGTTCGCGTCCGCCTGCTTGAGCAGCACCACAAACTCTTCGCCCCCGTAGCGAAAGATCACATCCTGATTGCGGAGATAGCTGCGAAAGCGTTGCGCCAACCGTTGTAAGACGCGATCGCCCACCATATGACCATAGCTATCATTCACCCCCTTAAAAAAATCCACATCCAAAATCAACAAACTCAAGGGTTGATGCTGCGCAAACGCCCGTTGGGTTTGGCGGGGTAATTCCCACTCCAGCGCCCGGCGATTACTCAACTCCGTCAGCGGATCGGCGAGGGCAATACTAGAGAGAAAATCATTGGCCTGGATTAATTCATCCTGGTGCTTTAACCACCGTTGAGCCGCCGTGAGTTGGGCCAGCAAGAGTTGCTGCTCCGCCAGAAATAGCTCCGAAGCCCCCGCCGCCGTTAACCGCAGATAGGCATCCGCACCCTGACGCAGCAACGCGGCTTGAGTCAAAATCTCCCTTGGGCGATCGCTTGGAGTCGGATCAGCCTGGATCTCCACCCCCAGGCAATAGATGGCGCGGGGTAAAGCCGTTGCCAAAACCTGCCCTAAACCCTGTTGGATCAGTTCAGCACTGACGATGACCACTTGGGCTGTAGAGTGACGCAATGTTGCCAAAACATCAGTGTGCAGCACCCCATGACCATACGCCGTGTTGCTGGGTTCAAGGTAGCGCTTCAGACATTGCTGGAATGCGCGATCGCCTATTACCACAGTAGATACATCTGTGTTCATCACTGGTAGGGATAACTGAATAGAGGGAAAAATGGCGGGAAAACCAATACGACAACTACACACTGCTACACACTGAAATTCCAAAAATAGTGCTGTTATCCTACTGGTACAGAACAAAGCCCCATCGTTTCAGACATAATGTTCCAAGCGGAAATAATCTTTACTAAAATTTAAAAAATCGAGAATAATTTATGAACTTTTAATCAAGTTAAGCATTAAGCCATGCACTTTATCTTAGCTTTATCCCACTAAAGATATCAGTAAAAATACTGAATAAGAAGCAAAAATTAAACCTCCGGCTAACCGTTGGGTTTGTTCTATAGCGATCCGATTTGATTCATGAACAGGCAAGGGGCTTAAGCCCCTTGTTGGCGGGGATTATAGATTTACGATTGATTGAGAATCGCTCTATACCGTTGGGTTGGACGGGTGATGGTTTTAGCAGCGATGAGGAAACATTTTGATTTGACGCACGACGAGATCCCGCATCCTAGTGCAGCGTCAATGCCAAGAATTAGGATGTTTGTAGGGTGCTGTTAGCGAAGCGTAACGCACCGTCACGTTGAGCGTTGGACATTCAAGACAATCCGAATAGTAAGTCTTGACGCTGCACTAGTGTCACAACACACC
>NZ_JAQMTY010000206.1 GCF_028330765.1 Spirulina subsalsa CS-330
TATTGTGAAGCAATTCCCAAAGAGATCCATCAATCCACTGCCAAAGAGGAGGGTGAGACAAACCATATCGAGAGATTCAATAATACGCTACGGCAAAGATGCTCAAGATTAGTGAAGAAAGGATTATCATATTCTAAAAAATTCTTTAATCATGAAGGAGCAATATGGTATTTTATTCATCACTATAATGCAAGTATTAATGTTGCTTAACTTACTAATTCACTACATATTTACCACTACCTAAAAAGGGGGGTTAGTTTATAAACGTTCTTTCAGACCCGACAACATAACCCCACTCCATCGCACCATCACCCTACTCCGCTGCACAAACACCGCCCCCAGTCTAGCCCAGATGTTGGGGGGCGATCGCTCATCAATCCCGGTCAGCCCGCACGAATCCCCCAGCGAGGCCCTGGTCTGGAACCCGTAGCCGGATATTTTGATGGGTGAGTTGATAGGTACAGGGGAGCGGTGCATCCCAACATAAACTCTGACCATCTGCCGGGACGAAATACCTCACATCGTTGCTGTGGCGCATGTCCAGATTCCTAAAATCATAGTCCTCACTCAAGGCGGGGGGAAGGAGCCAATTGAGTTGAATCGCGTGATTGAGCAGGGCATAGGTGGCGCGATAGTGTTGCCCCATCACCCCAAAGGACACCACCACCAAGGCCGCAAAAAAGATCAGCCGCGATCGCCGCTGGGCATGGAAAAATAACCACAGGGCGAAGAGTCCCGTGACGACGGCGATCGCTAAAAATGAGGACGACTGCGGCGCGAGCCAAGCGTTAGCGGTTCCGGCAACGACGATCACGGTGAGCGACCACCAGCGGGACGGTTGTTCGCAGTGACGCGCCAGATAGAACGCCGGTAAGAGACTGCCATAGGCGGCTCCAAATCGCCAACTGGGTGCAGACGCATAGACATAGACCAACCCCAAAACCCCCAACAGCATCAGGTAGGATTTGCCGGGAATGGGATACTGACGCGGGTGAGCGAGGAGCAGCCCCAGGGCGATCGCGGCACAGATGCTTAAAAACATGAATTGACCTTCAAAATCCATCCAAGGTAGCACCCAATCCCAGGGCTGGGCATCGATGGCGCGATCGCCGATCCAAAAATGCCATTGTTGAATGCCTTGATATTCCCAGAGGGCGATCGCTTTGCCCACACCCCAGGGCAGGTCAAAACAGAGGGCGGGGGACGGATACAGGAGGCAGCCCGACGTGGTGAGGTTGAAGGCGAAGAGGGGCAAAATCAACAGCGTGGGCAGGGCAATGCCTCGGATGATCCGGGTGCTCCAGGGCGATCGCCCCTGACCGAGGGAGAACAGAAACGCCACAAATGCCAAGGGCAGCGCACTGGGCTTGAGGGCGATCGCCAACGCCATGATCAACAGTAGCAGCAGGGGCGATTGATCCGCTGGGTGGGCAGGTTGGCGGGCAATCACCAAGATCAGCCAAGCCAGGATGAGGGTGAGAAAGAGCACCGGCTGATCGGGGGAATTGCCAAAGGGCAGGGTTGACCAAAACAGGGTTGGAATCACGCAGCAAAAGGCGAGGCATAAAAACCAGTCGGTGAAGTGGCTGGTTTGGTTCATGATCCGACGGACAGTAATGGCGATGTGGCAGAGACCCCAGCAGAAGACAAACCCGCCGGTGACTGTACCCATCCGTTCGGTGAAGGGGCCGAAATGAAAGGGGGCAGCAAGGGCATACCAGGAGGAGTTGAGTCCAAAGCGGCTGTGAATCAGTGCAGTGCCGGGGACGGTTCCATAGTCGGAGAACCAGCGGATGATTTGGTAATGGTAGAGGCCGGTATCAAACCAGATGATGGTTTGGGAGGCGAAGAAGGCGACGATCGCACCGAGGCTGAGCAGACCCAGCCGCCAGGGCCAGGGGAGGGCGATGATCCGGTGCAGAGCCTGGCGCAGTTCCGCACGGCTGGGGGGATGACACAGGGCGATCGCCGCTCCCACCAGCAGCACGATCGCCCCCACCCAAGGCGTGAGGGGCATCAGCAGGGAGAGGGTGAGCAGCAGCCACGGGAGGATTAGTAACCCGATCCAGGTGGCAAGGATGAAGCGATCGCCCCGTCGGGGAATCCGCAGGATAGTAAAACCGTTCAACACCCTCACGCCAATGCTACTCGCCCCAAACCCTAAAATCAGCCAAGCCAGGAGAAGCGCAACCATAACACAATCAAACCGGGTAAGCGAAAGAGTCCGCCCTTAAGCATATCGTCTCAGCTTGGCCTAGGGCTGGAGGCGCGATCGCATTGTTCTGGAGATTGTTCTGGTGAGGGTCTGTCGTTGTCCCGAATTGCCATGGGATACAGGTTGTTCAGAAATCATCACATCCAGATCAAAAGCCCCTCGCCCGGTGGGAGAGGGGTTTGGGGTGAGGGGAATGAGTGAACAAGCTGTATTAAAGTGACCCTCCGCATAAAATTTGAGAACGTGACCTAGATAATAAAGCGGTAGCCTCATTGCTTGGGCAGAAACCCGCTTTGCTTAACCTGAATGGGTGAGTAGAAGACGAGGAACCCAAAACGATAGGGAACAGGGTCGGGGAATGGGGCTAAAAAATCTCTCGTGATTCAGTTTAGTGTTCTAGTTGATATGGAGTTTAAATGTCTGTGAGCCATGATCGTGAGCTTCCTTGGCCACCTCCTAAGCGTCAAGAGGATTTTGTGACTCAGTTTTCAGAATGTTTGTTCTTTGTGGAGCAAAACAATCGCACGGTTAGTCAATGGGGTGTGGAACTGCGGCTGAAACGAAACATGGTGAAGTTGAGTGCTCAGTATCCGAACTATGGCCGAGTAGATTGGCTCATTTATTTTATTCAGCGTGTGATCTCCAAAACAATGCCGTTAGGGGAAAAGTCCCAAGCCCTACGGCATTTATGCTGTTTTTATCAGGTTGATTTTTATTATTTGGCGAAGCAGTGGTGGTTTAAAACGAAATGCCCCCAAGGGGCTTATGCCTGGACGGATTTATTTGATGCGATCGCAACCCCATTTACAAATTTAGAAAAAGCACAAGTCTCCCTCAAGGACTTTGACCCCAAATACACGACCAAAAGCTATATCAATAAAATCTGTTATCGAGTGGGTCGAGACTGGCTGCGGCAAAAGTTTGGCACACAGTTTGAAGCGCAATTGGGTGCAGTACAGTTTTTAGGAGATTCACAATCTTCGTCTGATGATGATCGGGCGTGGGCTTTACACCATAAAGCCGAGGAGTTGGCGTTAAAAGAACAGGCTATCCAAGCCGAAATGACTCAGTATAAAGTTGAGCAGCATCGTATTTGGCAGCGTGTTATTCAAAGTCTAGCGAAACTGGAACAACAGCATCAGGCTCAACAGTTAAAAACCCTGCATCCTAGTCAGTTAACGCTGTGGGATGTGATGTCTATTGGGTATGGATTCAATATCGGCCAGTCCGGTGTGGATCAAATTCTGGCTGGTAATCATCAACGGGTGACCCAAAGTACAATTTGTCGCCGCCTGACATCCTTTAAAACACAACTTTTTTTAGAATGCCTCCATGAGTTTTCACAAGAAATACGGGAGGGTCTTGATCATTGCCTACCCAATGATGAAACTCACCCTGATTTTCAAAAAATCGCCAAAGCACAGCATAAAAAACTAGAGCCACTCTTAAGAACCTATTATCAGGACTGGATCTACTCAACTCTAATTAAGCCGAGCCTAACGAACGATTACACTGCAAATATAACAGTAGAAATCATTACAGAAATAACGGTTGTTTTAAGTCACTGGTTTCAAAAAGAATTTGAACTGGTATTGAATCCAAGCTATTTAAGTAATGGGATGTGCAAAAAAATGCAGGCTGTTCTTGAGCTTTGGGCGCAAAAAATTCGGCAAGAGAATGGGTGATGCCCTTGTACTCGTCTAATTGTCTATGTGATATCAAGGAGATCAGAATGCTTCAACTTCAACACCCTATGACCTCTCAACCTGAACCGCTGGTTTTGGAGATTCCGCCGACGGCGATCGCCGATGCTGAGACGATGCTCGCTCAACAGTCCCACACCGCAGCAGCGTGGAGAGCCTATCGTCATCATGTGGTTTTGGTCACCCTGTGCCAATGGCTACAGTCCCATGGCCAAGAGGAGATCAGCCCCTGCTTGCCCCCAGAGCAACGGGCGGCCGTTTGGGAAGAGATTCCGGGGGTTGCTTTCGATTGGGGGGAGATTCGGTTCGTGCTCCTGGCGACCGAACGATTGCAGGCAGAACGGTTTGTGATTCCACGGGAATGGGTGGATCTACCGGATTTTGCGGGGGATTATTATCTGAATGTTGAATTGGATATCTACCCTGGGGAGAGTTGGTTAACCGTGACGGGTTATGCCACTCATCAAACGATTCGCGAGCGGGGTCAGTTGAATGAGCCAGACTGTGTCTATGAACTGAAGCCGGAGGATTTGGTGACGGATCTGATGCTGCTGCTCTGCGCTCAACCGCTTTTTGGGAAGCGTCGCGCCCCTTTTGCCACCCTTCCTCTGTTGTCGCCGGAGGTGCAGGCTGATCGGCTCCAACTCTGTGGGGGTCAGTCTGAACCTCGCCTCAGTTTGCCCTTTGCCGAGTGGGGGGCTTTGTTTGTGCAGCCTCAGTGGCGATCGCAACTCTACCAGGCCCGGATGCAAGGATCTGACCCCGCCATTGCCGGGACTCCTCTGCGCCAATGGTTCGGCGCGGTTGAAGCGAAGGTCAAGCAAGCCGTTGCGCAAAGCTGGCAAACCTTAGATGTGCTCGCTGCCGATTGGCACAGTACCCAACCGACCTTAGCCTATCGTTTCGGGGGAGACTATCGCCGCAATACCAGCACTCGATTTCCGGACGCGGTTCCGGGCGTATTGGATGTGCTCCGCACCTCGCCCGATAAGGAAACTCAACTTTCGGCGATCTATCTCTTAGGGCAAATCGGCCAAGGGGATCGGGAGGCGATCGCGACCCTGGCCACCCTCCAGCACACCGCCGCCGACATCGAGTTACGCCGTCAGGCTGCCGTTAGCCTGGGCAAAATTGAACCCACTCATCCTAATGCCGGTGTGCGGCGCGGCAAAATTCTTGATCTGGGGCTGCGTTTGGATGAAACCCCGATTCTGTTAGTGCTAACCTTATTGCCAGAAGCCGAGGAGACCAATATTCAAGTGCAGGTGCGCTCCGTCCGCGATGGCGAGAGTTTGCCTGTGAATTTGCAACTCGTCATTACCGATCCGGCGGGGACTGTGTTTCGAGAGGAGCGATCGCGCCAACACACCCAACGCCTGCAAATTGCCTTCACAGCGCAAACCAACGACCAATTTGGAGTCCAAATCATCCTCAACAATCAGCACATCAGCGAACTGTTTACGGTCTAGGGAGCAAACCCTCATGCTTGATTCCACACAACAGGTCATCTTCCGATTCAGCACCGGCACTCTCGATCAGCAAGGATTCAGCATCAACGCCGAAATCCACACAGCCAGCGAGCACCTCGAAACCGATGCCACCCTCCCCCCCCACCCCGCCTTACAATCCGCCTATGAACAACTACGAGAGCGTTATCAACAGCAATGTTGCGGCCCTGCCGCGAGTTTTCGCAGCTTGAAATTTCTCAATGAACCGACCCATCTGTCGATTCGAGACACCTGTAACGATCTCACCCAACACCTTGATGCGTGGCTAGAGTCCCCAGAATTTAAACCAATCCGCGAAGACCTATTGCACCATCTGAATCCTGCCCAGCCGGTACGCTTCTTGATCCGAACCAACAATGCAACCCTGCAATGGCTCCCCTGGCATTTTTGTCATTTATTGAATCGCTATCAATATGGAGGCATTGCCCTATGTCTCCCGCAGCGATCGCACCACATCCCCCCCCAAAACCTCAAACCCTTCGTCCGCGTTCTCCCGATCCTCGGCGACAGCACCGGCATCGACATCCAAGCCGACCTTGAACTCCTCAAAGACAAACTCCCCCATGACGCGCAAATCCTCGACCCCCTCATCGGCATCACCTGCGCTGAATTGGGTGAAAAACTCTGGCAAGCCGAAGCCGACATCCTCTTTTTTGCCGGACACAGTTCCAGCACAAACCCCAGAGGAGTGGGCGAACTTTATCTCAATAAAACCGATAGCGTCACCATCAGTGAACTCCGGAACGCCCTCACCAAAGCCATTCAGAAAGGCTTAAAACTCGCCATCTTTAACTCCTGTGATGGCCTCAAACTCGCCGCCGACCTCGCCGACCTCAATCTCCCCGCCACCATCGTCATGCGAGAACCAATCCCGGACGCAGCCGCCCAATTTTTCCTAGAAGCCTTTCTCACATCCTTCGCCGATCCAGAACACCCCAAACCCATCTCCCTCGCCGTCCGTGAAGCCCAAGAACGTCTCCAGCACCTAGAACAAGACTTTCCCTTCGCCAGCGGTTTACCCGTATTGTGCCAACAAACCGATTCCCCCGATCTAACCTGGCAAGACCTGCGACAAAAAGAGCCAGAAACCTTGCCAAGCCCTAATCATGACCATTTGAATACACCACTGTTGTCTACTCCTTCCCCTCCACTCGTTCATCAGGGGATCGCCATCCTAATAATCGGACTATTCTCAACCCTGGGAGCTATGCTGTTAGCCAGCACAGGACACCTGACCCCCTTGGAGCTAGCTTTATACGACTGGATGACACGCCTCACTGCGCCCAACATTGTCGATCGCGATCCTAGAATTCTCGTTGTCACCATTGATGAGAGTGACATCCAGTACCAGGACGATCAAGGCATGGATCGTTTAGGTTCACTAGCGGATGAAGCCTTGGTGCAAGCTATAGAAAGACTCGAACTGATCACACCCAGTACGTTGGGTTTACATATTTACAGACCTTATGACTTTCAATTAAAAGCAACCCGTCAGCTTGCCCAAGATTCTCGATTTCACCTAATTTGTAAATATAACCCAGACCATAGCAGTGAACCGAATATTACTACTGCCAAAGGTGGTTTGCCGATCGAGCAATCTGGATTTAGTAATGTGATTGCTGATCATAACAATTCAATCGTCCGGCGCATCTATGTTGCTGCTTTCCCACCTGAGAATGAACAGTATTGTCGTACATTTTATTCCTTCAGCACAGCATTAACACTACATCATCTTCAACAAATTCATAATATTGAACTTGAAACAGATGAAGATGGATACTGGATCTTGAACACTGTTACTCTCAAAACTGTAGAACGTGACGCAGGAGGTTATGTCAACCTACCGAATGAAGGAGATCAACTTCTCTTGCGCTATCAACAACATAATGGCGACTTTGAGAATGTATTTCACACTATTTCTTTACAAGAACTTCTACAGGATGGTATTCCTAAATGGCTCACGGAAGTTCTTCATGATCCTATTGTGATTATTGGCAACACGGCCTATGACTACAATAGTAAAGAATTTCTCACGCCATTTGGAAAACCCATCTTTGGCACATTTCTCAATGCTCAAGCTGTAAGCTACTTACTCGGTATCACGCTGGATGGCAAGCCTCAAATTCGTTGGCTAGATGCTAAGGGGGAATCTTTTTGGGTACTGTGTTGGGCAATGCTGAGTGTGGTTTTAGCTTTACGAACAGTACGATCATTCCGATATTGGTGGGGCACAATTGGTCTCACAATTAGTCTAGGGGGAACAGCTCTGCTCCTCTTCAGTCAGTCTTGGTGGCTGCCCATTGTGCCACCATTTGGGGTGATTTGGATGAGTTATACAGGAGTTAAACTATGGTTGCGGTGTGCCCCGATAATGAATATCCATTCAAAAAAATCTCGCCCCCACACTCACCAAATCAATCTCTTATAGTTCAAAATCGCTCAAAACCATGTCAAAATCAAACCACTGGCAGCCCTGTTGTGTTGCTTTTCTGATTGGGTGGTGGTAGTGCATTAATGCACGGGACGGAGGAAAATCAGGCTACACAACTACGATAACTAGGGAGACAAGCTCATGGCTATTGAGATGACCTGTCCGACCTGTGGGTCTCACGATATCTCCAAGAACGGCACTAGCCACCGA
>NZ_JAQMTY010000207.1 GCF_028330765.1 Spirulina subsalsa CS-330
GCGGCAGCACAAGTGATCAGAAATCGTGGTATTGAATATGCGCTAGGGCATGGCGTATCTGAAAATGTCTGTGGAGATGATGGGACGGGGGCTTTGCCTAGTTACCAATCTGTGAAGCAGAAACTCTTAGGTATGAATCTAAGAATCCCCCGTTAGATTGCTTTAGCAATTAACGGGGGAGTATGTCAACGTTGGGTAGAGATTCAGCGGGATGGATGGAGTAGAGGAGATGCGATCGCCCGTCACGCCGCTTAGAATGGACTGACTTCTACCCTGCCCCCCTCTTTAAAAATCACCTGAAACTGTCCCATCGGTTCAGAGGGAATCACGCTGCCCCGCTCGCGATCGATGCCAGCGGCTTCGGGGGTGAGGAGATCCGGCAGGGGGGTGTTGCCTTCGAGTTGAAAGGCGGCGTTGTTTTGGGGTTGATAATCGGCGATCGCGCCTGATTCCGTCACCCCGACCCGGAAAATTAAGTCATTCCCCAGGGTTTCCCCGTCTTCATCCCACACATCGCGGAGGGTGTCGATCAAGTCGTCTTGAATCTGAGCCAGGGTGTCGGGGTCATCGATGGTTTCGCCATAGCCGGGCCGACCTTGGTAGCCTGCCCAGGGATTGATTTGCAGCACCCCGTTGCGGGTGAAAACGACTTTGTAGTCGGCGATCGCTTCTCGTGCTTCAATCGCCGCCTGGGTGGGGGCAAATTCCAGATCCGGCAGGGGCGTGAGTTCATCGGCCGAAGCGGGAGTATCATCCACCGCCTCGTAGGCCACAATCGACCCGTCAATGGTGGCGGAGACACGGAAGGCTAAATCTTCCGTCACCGCGTCGCGATCGTCCCAATTCCCGCTAATTTCCCGGAAGAGATACCGCTGAATGAAATCTAATTCCGTAGGGTCTTCAATGGGTTCGGCATCAGTCAGTAGGGCTTCAAGTTCACGGCTGGAGATGCGATCGCCCGTAGGTTGGGCCGGGGGATCTTCCGCCTCCGTTGCGGCGAGTTCATCGGCTTCCTCGTTGGCGGCTTCCTCGTCGGCCTCGTCCTCTGGTGTTAAGGGCGGATCATCCGTGGCGAGATCCTCGCCGTCGGTTTGTTCCGTGGCTTCAGCGGGGCGATCTTCCGGAATCGTCACCTCAGGCACGGGCAGGAAGAAGAGAAGCACAGCGGCGATCGCTAATGACCCTACCCCACTCATTAACGGCATCGCCCGTTCATGGGCGGGCACATCCGCGAGGCGATGGCGGCGGCTGATGGGTTCTAGGGTCAGTTGTAAATCCGGCAGGGTGCGCGTATCCGAGCAAAACTGATCCACCACATCCACGAGGTCGAACAGTTCCAAGGTGTTGAGGTGAATATTAACGGTTTGGCCGTCGGGAGTTTCGCTCACCAACAGGTGGCGATCGGGCTTGTCACCCTTCATCAGCCGCACGATCGCCGGTTCATGGGCCAACGGGTGAGGAATGCCGCTTAAGACCTCTTGGCCGTACTGACTCACCGCCCGCACCAAACTATCGAGAAACTCCCGCCCACCGCTCAGGAACTGCTCGGAATTGCTGAAATGACATTCCACATTGGTCACAATCGACATCAGGGGACGCTGACCTGTGGCGGCACTGTCTGTGGTGATTAGGCTGGGGTTCATCCCGTCAAGCTGGAGGCGCACATTGGGGAGGTTGTATTGCCGTTTAATGCTCATAGCACTTCTCCATCAAACAGACTAACCCAGAGACGTTGACGACCGGCAACCCCGGTGCAAAAGAGAAGTTGGGTCAAAAGCGCGATCGCCAATTGATTGAGCAGGTCTTCTTGGTCTAAATACAATGCCACTTTGGCGCGGCGGGGGTTCATCCGGCTGCGGAAATGGGTGCGGAATCGTTCGATATATTCCGAAAGGCGGAAATGTTGCTCAAGGGGTAGGCCTTTGGCTTGGGTGTCGTTGTAGGCGGTGAGGAGTTGGCGAATGAGCATGGTCAGACGGCGGGCGCGATCGCTGATAATCACCACCAACGCCTTGGCCTGGGGAATCGTCAAACCACTGCGGGTGTAGGAGCGTCGCCAGGGGTTCGTACAGCGCAAGCGCCACAGCGTCACCCGATTATCAATGATGCTCTGGAGTTCTAGATCCTTCGCCGTCGCCAGCATATATTCAGATCCCCCCAGTTCCAAGGCTTCGATCGCCAATAACAACAGGTCAATCCGTTGGTGAATGCGGGGCGAACAGCCATCCACATTCGGAAGATCGGGAAGAGAGTCCAAAATTAGCGGATTTGGACGGGAGGGAAGTTGATAATCAGAGGGTAAACTTGCAGATTGACTCATGCCAAAGGGGGTTGCTCAACAGGGATGTAGGACGCAGACAAAGACGGTTTGAGAGCAGTTGCTACAGAATCAGTTCACTAAACGTAGGTGGGATGGACTCAGCCCAATCGCCCTAACATCGCAGTATTGTTAGGTTTCTAGTGTACTATTTTTTCAGTTTGTCCAGACAAGATAGCGCACGGCCACAACTTATAGATTCCCATGGATATTAAATCACTCATTCGCGACATTCCTGATTTTCCCAAACCGGGGATCTTGTTTCGGGACATTACCACCCTGCTCCGTGATCCCCAAGGCCTCAAGGCTACCGTCGAACAACTCACCGCCCACTGTGAGGCGGCTGGCCTCAAACCGGATTTGGTGCTGGGGATGGAGTCGCGGGGGTTTATTTTTGGCCCGACCTTAGCCTATCAATTGGGGGCGGGGTTTATTCCGGTGCGCAAACCGGGAAAACTGCCAGCGGCGATCTACAGTGCTGAGTATGCCTTGGAGTACGGAACCGATCGCCTCGAAATGCATCAAGATGCGATCGCATCCGGTCAAACGGTGTTAATCGTGGATGATCTAATCGCCACCGGGGGCACGGCCCAAGCCGCCGCCCAGTTAGTCCAGCAGGGCGGCGGCACGTTAATCGGCTACGCCTTTATTGTGGAACTGCTCTTTTTGAATGGTCGGGATAAGCTGGGAGATGCCCCTATTTTGAGTTTGGTGCAGTATTAGAGCAGTATTAAAAAGGGGCTTTGCCTTGTCGTGATGTTGTTTTGAAAGGAATCTTTGTGGCCAATCTTCCCCTGCGCGATCGCATTCACCCCTGGCAAGCTCTGCGGCAGTTTGTCACCAGCGAAACATTTCTCTACATCCTGAAACGGCTCCTGCAAGCCGTCCTCACCCTGCTGCTCACCTCCGCCCTCAGCTTCATCATTATCCAACTCGCCCCCGGTAACTACCTCGACACCCTCCGGGAAGACCCCAGCATCTCCGCAGACACCCTCAATCAATACCGCATCCAATTCGGCCTCGATCAACCCGGCTATGTGCAATATTTCCGCTGGCTCGGCGGCGTGTTGACCCGGTTTGATTTTGGCCAAAGTTTTGTCGATAACCGTCCGGTCACTGACCTGCTGATCGAACGAATGTTAGCCACCTTACTCCTCGCCATTTCATCGATCATAATCACGTGGGCGATCGCAATTCCCCTCGGTATCCTTGGCGCAGTGCAGCAAAATCAATGGAGCGATCGGATTCTGCGCGTCCTCAGCTACATCGGCCAAGGCTTCCCCAGCTTCATCACCGCCCTACTCCTCCTCATCCTCGCCCAAAACCTCGCCCCCCTTTTTCCCATCGGCGGCATGACCAGCATCGGCCATGACACCCTCCCCCCCCTCGGCAAACTCCTCGACCTCGGTTGGCATATGATCCTGCCCACCCTCGCCCTCAGCATCACCAGTTTCGCCGGACTCCAACGCCTCACCCGGGGCGCACTCCTCGACGTGCTCCGCCAAGACTATATCCAAACTGCCCGCGCCAAAGGTCTCCCCGAAAACCGCGTTATCTACGTCCACGCCCTCCGCAACGCCATCAACCCCCTGATCACCATCCTCGGGTTTGAATTCGCCAGCCTCCTCAGCGGCTCATTTATTGCGGAAGTCTTTTTCAACTGGCCCGGCTTAGGTCAACTGATTCTGCGGGCCGTGATGAATCAAGATCTTTACCTTGTGATGGCGAGTCTGATGATGGGGGCCACAATGTTAATCGTGGGTAATCTCCTCGCGGACTTGATGCTGCAAGCCGTTGATCCGCGCATTCGCCTCGAAGACTTGAAGTGACATCCTCAGCGGGCGCGAGTCCCTTGAGAATCAAGCTTAATAATCGCTATCGGCGACACAAATTCCTTTGCATTTAATGCCATTGGTGGCCGTGCGGCGGCAATGGGGACAGAGAATTTTTTCGGCTGTATCCGTCGTTTCTGGAGTTGTGGTCTCATTCGTGGAGGCGGAACGAGGGTGATCTTGAGACATTGCGATCGCATCAGCTAAAAGAACCGTTACACCCTGCCCTTCTAGAGCAGCATTGGCATTGCTTGCATGATGCCCTAAAAACAACGCTTCGACAAGTTCAGCACGGCCTGTCACCGTGACCGGAAGGATTGCACAAGATTCAACTAGCACAATCAAGATTGCTTTGGTACTTTGCGGGACTAACAGCCGATAATTGCAGAGTAGGCACTGTCGGAGGGTGGAATGCGATCGCTCACTATTCTCGTTTCGGCCTATTCCTGTGAACCCCATCGCGGTTCGGAGCCGGGGGTAGGGTGGAATATGGCCGTAGAATTGGCCCGCCATCATCACGTGTGGGTGCTGACCCGACCGGACGAAAGCGGCCCCCAAATTGACGCAGAACTCGCCCGGCATCCAAACCCGAATCTACATTTTGTCTATTGCACCACGCCGCTGATCGGGGGGCTGTGGCGTTGGGGCAGTGGTGGCGCGATGCAAATTCATTACTATTTTTGGCAACTTCAGGCCTATTTCACCGCCCGCCGTCTATTGCGCACTGTGAAATTCGACGCGATCCACCACATCACCTTTGTTAAATATTCCACACCCAGCTTTTTAGCCCTGCTGCCTGTGCCCTTTTTCTTCGGCCCGGTGGGGGGCGGTGAATCGGCTCCGCCCCCGTTTTGGCGAGCGTTTAGCCTCAAGGCGCGGCTCTATGAATGGGCGCGATCGCTCACCCGCTGGATCGGCGAACAAGACCCCTTTACCCGTCTCACGGCCCGCCGCAGTGCGATCGCCTTCGCCACCACCCCGGAAACAGAGCAACGCCTGACCCGCCTCGGCGCACCCCGGACGCAGATCCTCGCCGAGGCCGCCCTGTCCGCCGCCGAACTCGACACCCTCCAACCCCGCCCCCCCGCTGCTCGTCCCCGCTTCCTCAGTGTGGGGCGGCTCTTGCATTGGAAAGGGTATCACCTCAGCATTGCAGCCTTTGCGGCGGCGCAGTTAGGCGATTGTGACTATTGGCTTTTGGGGACGGGGCCAGAAACGGCGACCCTTCAGGGCCTGATTGATCGGTTGGGGGTGGGCGATCGCGTTCAACTTCTGGGCCGACAGCCGCGATCGCACGTCCTCGACCTCCTCACCAGTAGCTATGCCTTTGTCCATCCCAGCCTCCACGATTCCGGCGGCTGGGCCTGTCTCGAAGCCATGGCGGCCGGTCTGCCCGTCCTCTGTCTGGATTTGGGGGGGCCCGCCACGGAAGTCACCGCCGCAACGGGGTTTAAAATTGCGGCCCAGCATCCGGAGCAGGTGATTCAGGATTTAGCCGCCGCGATGGGGGAGATTGTGAGCGATCGCGCCTTACGCGATCGCCTCGGTCAGGGAGGGCGCGATCGGATCAAAGCTGAGTACACCTGGTCGCAAAAAGTCCACCGCATCAACACCGTTTACCGGGAAATCTTGGGGTGATCCGCTGGGAAACAAGGGGCTTAAGCCCCTTGCCTAGGTATTGAGAAACAAGGGGCTTAAGCCCCTTGCCTGGGTATTGAGAAACAAGGGGCTTAAGCCCCTTGCCTAGGTATTGAAGATTTAGCGAGCCGTGTCGGGGTGGGAACTGAGGGGCGTTAAATTCCAATCAGGGCGGAGGTTACGGGCGCGGCCGAGATAGACGTGCTGCATCGCCCGTTGGGGTTGGAGCGTGTTGACATGAATCAACACCCGAATGCAACGCTCTAAACTGCCCGCAATATGGAGTTGCTGCACATCCAAGAGCGCCACATGATCCCAGGTGGAGCGTTCACGAGCGATCGCCGCCGGAAAAATCGCATCCAGATCACGGGTCATCGTGAAAATGGCGCTGATCGTTTCATCGGGATCAAGCTGGTTCCGGGCTTCGATTTCATCAATCAATTCCCGCACCGCTGCCCGAATGGCATCCACGGTGTTGTGTTCGGCGGTGGTTGCCCCCCGAATTGCCCGCACTTTCCACTCCACGATTGATTTCCTCCAGATTACGATCGCAGTTCAGCTTACGGCCGATAAAGCCAGAGCGCTTGTCCCGCTGTAGCCAGTTCAAATTCTACCCAATCCAGAGATGCCCCGATCCGAGACTTCGGGCGGTTCGTTTGTCCCGACAAAAGACGGGTGAGGATGGGCTTCTTCTCTTCAATGGTGACCACCTTCGCCTTATCCGGGTCAAGCTCTGCCCATTCCGCCAGCCAACAGCGGGCCTCTTCTTCTGTACCCAAGCGATCGACCAGTCCCAATTCCAACGCTTGTTGCCCAGTAAACACACGCCCATCGGCAAAGGATCGGACGACCTCTGCATCCAGATTACGACCCTCCGCCACCGTCATCACAAACTGTTGATAACTTGTATCAATGAGATCCTGCAAAATTTGCATTTCTTCCGGGGTCGATTCCCGGTCAAAGGCGAGAATATCTTTGTAAGGGCCCGATTTCACCGTTTTAAACGACACGCCGATTTTATCCAACAGCCGTTCAAGATTGTTGCCCCGCAAAATCACGCCAATACTGCCGGTAATCGTGCCAGGATTGGCCACGATATGATCTGCCCCCACGCCGATATAGACCCCCCCGGAGGCAGAAATATTCCCAAAACTAGCGATCACCTTCACCCCCTGACTGCGAATCTGTTTGAGGGCGTGATAGATTTCCTGAGAATCGCCCACTGTGCCGCCAGGGGAGTCAATGCGCAGCAGGAGGGCGGGATATTTTTCGTCTTCTACGGTTTTCAGCGCTTTTAAAACTCGTTTCCGGGTTTCTGAAGCGATCGCACCCGTGATTTCAATTCGCGCAATTTGTTTGCGCTTGTTCGGCTTAAACGGCCAGATCATAGTGCGTTGCTCGTGGTGAATCGTCGATATGGACGTTTATTATACCTCTCAGTCTTTGGACGTAACGGCGATCGCCGCCCCGAATCTCCCCCGCCGCTGGCAATTTTGTTAACAAAACTACATGAATGATTACAATGGAGGCGACGCTTGGATGCCCCATCACTTTCTCCCATGTCCGCGAAATCCCTCCCCGCTGCGCCATCGACTCTGTTTCCCCTCGTTCTCATTGCCCCCTTTTTCCTCTGGGGAACTGCCATGGTTGCGATGAAGGGGATTATGCTCCACACGACCCCGCTGTTTGTGGCTGGGGTGCGCCTCGTGCCCGCCGGATGCCTCGTCTTGGGCTTAACGGCTATTTTGAAATTAGAGCAGCCGAAAACCTGGCGAGCCTGGGCCTGGATTGCCCTGTTTGCCCTCCTTGATGGCTTGCTGTTTCAGGGCTTTTTGGCTGAAGGGCTGTTACGCACGGGCGCAGGGTTGGGGTCGGTGATGATTGATTCTCAGCCCATTGTGATCGCGCTGTTGTCGAGTTGGTTGTTTGGGGAGTTGATTGGACTGTGGGGCTGGCTGGGCTTGGGGGTTGGGGTGCTGGGGATTACGTTGATTGGTGTGCCGGCGGATGGGTGGGCGGTGCTGCTCCGGTCGGACGCGATCGCCTTTCAGTGGAGCGCATTATTTAACAATGGCCAATGGTTGATGTTCCTCGCGTCCCTGTCGATGGCTCTGGGGACGGTGAGCATTCGTTACGTCAGTCGCCATGTAGACCCCGTGGTGGCCACCGGCTGGCATATGATCCTCGGCGGTGTGCCGCTGTTTGTGATGTCGGGGCTGTGGGAAACGGAGCAATGGGCCGCGTTGACTGGCTCCGATTGGGGCGCGTTGGCCTATGCCACGGTGTTCGGAAGTGCGATCGCCTACGCCCTCTTTTTTTGGATCGCCTCTAGCGGCAACCTCACCAGCTTTACCTCCCTCACCTTCTTAACCCCAGTGTTTGCCTTGGTGTTTAGCCACCTGCTGTTAACCGAAGTGCTCAACCCCGTGCAATGGTGGGGCGTGGTGTTAACCTTGGTGAGTATCACGTTGATCAATCAACGCGATGGACTGGCCCAGTGGACTGCAACAAAGTTCGCGCCGCCCCGGTCAGAACAGCCGTCCCAAGTCCCTGCTAAAGTTGAAGGAGACAGCCCCTAAGATCACTAAACTCTGCTTGGTTGCATGATCTGTTCTGGCCCGCAATTCACCCTGGTTTTGCCCTCCTTCCGGATCAGGGTGAGTCAAACGGTGCATCATGGTTGGACTCCGTCCACTTTTCACCACAGCCCGTTGTAGTTTCTGATGTTAAAGCTTTCCCTTGTGTTGAAACGCGGTGGGTGGGTTGGCGCGATCGCCGGTCTAGCCCTCTGGAGTGATGTCACCGGGTTGCCCCTGCATTGTGTGCTGCCTGATGCTGCGATCGCCGCCCCCTTGATCGCCCAAGCCGACAATCCCCCTGAATCCGACCCTGCAACGCCCCCAACTCCCGATCCCAACAGTCGCCAACTGCAACGCGGTTCCGAAGGCGATGTGGTCAAAGAACTGCAAGAACGCCTCACAGACTTTGGCTATTACGACGGGGAAATTTCCGGGTCTTACGATGCCGCCACCGAAACCGCCGTCCAAGCCTTTCAAGCCGAAAACGACCTCGAACCCACCGGCATTTTCGATCTCAACACCTTTGAAGCCCTCAAAGCTCAACAAGAAAACACCACCAACAAAACGCCGGACTCCCCCGGATTTTTCGCCAAACACCGCACCCGCCTTTTAATTCTCGCCGTGGGGGTTGTCGGACTATCAGGATTTGGCGGCATTGTGTATCTGCTCTGGCGGTTTGTCAATGGCCCCGCCGACTCTGACCCCACCGAAGCAACCCCACCCCCTCATCCCCTCGTCACTACCTCATCCCCTGCGATCGCGCCCCCCACCCAAAACGGCA
>NZ_JAQMTY010000019.1 GCF_028330765.1 Spirulina subsalsa CS-330
ATAGACACTGCCTGCGAGGATGCCGATTGTGGCAATATCTAAGGCGGTTTTGCGGAAGCGGAGTGATGCGGCTTGGGCTTGCCAGTGGGCGATAAGGTGTAAACCGTAGAGGTAGAGCCAGGGGAGGAGGCCGAAGGGGGGAAGTTCACTATTCCAGAGGCGAACGGCTCCGCCGACGGAGAGGGCGTAGAGGGGAAGGGTGCAAGCCAGGACAATTTGGACGGGTTGGGGGATTTTGAAGTGTTTGGCGATCGCAAGCCACCCCAGACTGCCGCTGATCAGGAGTAAATAGGAGGTAATCCGGGCGGCAATGCCCAGGGGCAGACCGAGGGCGATGAGGGGGTAATACAGCAGGGTCATGCCGGGGGGATACCAGACAATCCAGGTTTGGGTATCTTGGGCGATATCGGTGGCGCTCGGAAGGGTGAGGCTCTGGAGCCAGGGGGTTACGCCTTGGCTCAGTTGTTGGGCGGATTTGAGTAGAACGGCGGCATCGTCACTGATGTAGTAGGGAATGTGCCAACTGATGGCGAACAGGAGGGTGAGGTTAAAGAGGGCGATCGCATCGGGAACGCGAGCATGTCGCCAGGGACGAAACATAGGCATGATGGAGAGAACGATTGCTGGACTGCGGTGGACTAATCCGCTCGGATCAGTTCGACGGCATCGTGGCCGTCGTAGCCTTGGAGATAGACGCGCACTTGTTCTTCGGAGGCGGTGGGTAGATGTCGCCCGGTGAAGTCGGGGTGAATGGGCAGTTGACGATGGCCGCGATCGACTAATACCGCAAGATAGATGCGATCCGGACGGCCAAACTCCCCGACGGCGTTGAGGGCTGCCCGCACGGTACGGCCTTTATAAATCACGTCATCGACGAGAACGACGATGCGATCGGTGAGATCGCAGGGCATGGCACTTTTGGCGGGGGTGCGCATGCCGATGGCCCTGAGGTCATCGCGGTAAAAGGTGATGTCAAGCTGACCGACGGGAATGTCGCAGGGTTCTAGGGCCATCATTTGGGCGGCGAGGGATTCGGCGAGGGGAACGCCCCGCGTGTGGATGCCGACGAGGACGACGCGGGAGAGGTCGCCGACCTTTTCGATTACTTCGGAGGCGAGGCGGGTGAGGGTGCGGCGAATTTCGTCGGCGGAGAGGATTTCAACAACGGTGGCAGCCATAGGCGATCGCAATTCAAACCAGTAGAACGTATCTTCCTCGCTTACCATAGCCCAATTCTCCGGCAGACTTAACCACGAGAGCGGCTCTTTTCCCTCAAACCACCTGATATACCAAGGGCAATACCGCCCAGGCTTCCACATGCAAGGCGTAATGATCGCCGCTGGTGTCGGCGTGGGTGAGGGGTTGGCTGGCGGCGTGGAGGTCTTTGAGGAGGGCTTGGGTGAGGGGGAGGGGTTTGTCGAGTTCGATGAAGCGATCGCCGTCGCCCTTGGGGGGTGGCAATTGGGCCAGATAGGTGCGCATGGTGGGGAATGGGGCCCGACTACAGATGATATAGAGTTGGGTGAGTCCGGACGTGCCTGCCATTAGGCCGGTGAGGGTCGAGGGGTTCGAGGGGTGGGGCAGTGTCAGGGAGGTGTTAGCCTCAATGACCCAATGGGATGCGTCGCTGGTGGCGGGAGGATAGAGGGCGATCGCTTTACTGCGACTATCCAACCCCACCACCATCGTATAGAGGGGTTGATCACCAAAGTTTTCAATCTGGTATTGCACCATTCCCCCAAGGGGTAGGGTGGTGAAGGCTTGGGTGGTGAGATCCGCCACGGGGGGCGCGATCTGACGAGCGCGGCGGGTGGTTTGGATGGCGAGGAGACTGGGCTGGGGTTTGATCAACCGGAGCGAAACCTGGACGGGGAGTTGCGAGGAACCCGCATTCACCAACAAACGCCACCATTTGGCAGCGAGGAGGGTGGCAAAGGTGGGCACTAAGCGATTGATCGCGAGTTTAACCGCTTCTTCAGACCCGCCGATGGTGTTGGCAATGGGCACACCGCCGGCTGAGTAGAGTTCATAGCCTTGGATGAGGTTTTTTTGGGTGCTGGCGATCGCCACGGGAGTGACAGAACCGCTCCGACTGAGGAGGTAGTCCGTTGCTTGCTCCCCGGCGAGCACCACATTAGCCACACTCTTGATATTGGCGAGGGCGCTGGTGGCATCGACCCGCTCAATCCGTTGCAGGCTGTGATCCAGGGCAATGGTTAACCCCAAATTACGCGGCAAGGCTCGCACCCATTCCTGAACGCGATCGCCCACTTGGGGCCGGGGTTCATTGTCCAAGGACATCGCCTTCGCCGTCAGTTTCAACGCCGAGCGCAATTGGAGAATGCCCCCCACCTCGCCCTTCTCGGTCATGACTCGAACCTGCGATCGCCCCTCCATCTGATTCCACACCCACGGCACCATCCCCCCCAATTTCAACTGCACCTCGTTGGAATTGGGGTCTACCGCCGCCACATAACCTTCCACTCCCGTCGGGGCGATGGGGGTAATGGCGTAGGGAAGCACCGCTTGCGGGGTCTTGGCTTTGCCCCACAGGTACGGTTGTTGATCGGCAATGGGAACGAGGGTTTCGCTTAAATGTTTGAGGGTCATCAAGACCGTGGGCGAAGGGGTCATTTCCCAGAGCCATTGGGTGAGGCTATAGGTCAATAAGCCCGCACTAAAGCCCCGCCAGCGGCCTTCGAGGGCAGCTTCACTGCCCAAGAGCACCCCTGGATATTGCTCCCAACGGGATGCGGAGGAATGGCCAAGGCGTGTTTTTTTGCCAAGGCTTTGCTGGAGTTGGGCCGCCACTGCTAATTCTGCTTGGCTAGGGTGTTCGGCGGGGGCATCGGGATGAGCCCGCGATCGCCAACTCCCCTGGAGCAATTGCCCAAAACTTTGATAGGCGGTATCGAGCACCACCGTCACCCGCCGCGTTGCCAGGGACTGCACCAGCAGCAGCAGCGTTTCTTCGAGAATGCCATTGCCCACCACTTCCGTCGCTTCGGCGGTTTCGCGGTCTACCGAGACGAGGCGATTGGTGAGGATCGTTTGTTCCGGGTCGCAGTGGACTTGGGCCCCGTAGCCGCTGAAGTGAAAGACCACCGTATCGTCTTCCTGGGCCTGTTTGATCAGATGTTCTTGGAACGCCGTTTCAATATTTTCCCGTGTCCCTTGTTGATCCGTAATCGTGACAATATCCGCCGGCTGGAACCCCAACCGATGGATCAACACTTCCCGCTGCAATTCCACATCCATCCCACACCCTTCTAAAGAGGGATGGTGGGGATAGTTGTCGATCCCCACCAAGAGCGCAAGTTTGCGGCGATTTGTTGCGGTGACGGTTTTTTGGTACTCTGTCGCAGCCGCTGCCCAACTGGGGGGTGGAGCGATCGCGCCTGCTCCAGTGGCCAGTAGTGTGAGCCCGACCTGTTGCAAAAAGGTACGTCGATCCAATCTCATACCAACCTATGCTGCTGATGTGCGAATGCTTTGCTATCAGCCTATCAGCAATTGGACATCCTCAACAGATTAAAAACCCAATACCGATAAGCTGACATTATACGAGAGCGCGTCTCAACCCAACCCCCGTCATCCCTGTAACCCATCCCTACAACCAAACAAGGGGCTTAAAGCCCCTTGTCTTTCACCGTGAAGCCGATGTTGACGGCGGGCCCTAGCCCTGCATCGCTCGGATCAACTCCTGCGCCACTTCCGGCCGCGAAAATTCCGGCGGCGGTAACTTCCCGTCCCGCAACAAGGCCCGCACCTTCGTCCCCGACAGATGCACCCGTTCTTCCGGCGCACTCGGACTCGTTTTCGTCGTTGCCATCTGACCCGTGCGGGTGCAATAGAAAGCGTGCTCAAACTTCATCGGGATAATCCCCAATTCATCCGGCTTAAACTCATCAAAAATATGCTGAGCATCATAGGTTCCGTAATAGTCCCCCACCCCCGCATGATCGCGTCCAACGATGAAATGGGTACAGCCGTAATTCTTCCGAATCAGAGCATGGAAAATCGCCTCACGGGGCCCCGCATAGCGCATCGCCGAGGGGTTAATCGCCAAAATCACCCGGTCTTGGGGGAAATAGCGATCCATCATGATTTCATAACATCGCATCCGTACATCCGCCGGAATGTCATCGCTTTTCGTCGCTCCAACGAGGGGATGCAAAAAGAGACCATCAACGGTTTCAAGGGCGCATTTTTGGATATATTCGTGGGCGCGGTGGATCGGGTTGCGGGTTTGGAAGCCCACCACGGTTTTCCAGCCTGCCTCTTGAAACTTCGCCCGCGACACTGCCGGATCAATCTGATACTGCGGAAAGAGCGGATGGGGATCGCGCTGCAACAACCAAATGGGCCCCGCTAGATTAATCGGCCCTTGGTCGTACACCACTTTCACGCCGGGGTGCTTGTCTTCGTCGGTGCGATAGACGTTCACTGCTTCGTGGGTTTTGTTGTAGCGGTATTTTTGGGTCAGTTCGAGCACGCCGACAAATCGCCCGGTGGGATCATCCAAACGCACCCAGCTTCCTTCTTTGAGGGGTTCGGCGATGTCTTCGGTGACGGAGAGGGTGACGGGGACGGCCCAGGGTAAACCGTTGGCGAGGCGCATATCGGTGACGACGGTTTCATAGTCCCCTTGCTCCATGAAGCCGATGAGGGGACTAAAGCCACCGATCGCAATCATGACTAAATCGGAAAAGGCCCGCTCATCAAGTTGAACGCGGGGCAAGCTTTCGGCCTGTTCGCGAAATTCGTTGCCTTCGGCTGCGGTGGCAATCCGATTAATTAAATGCCCGCCGTGGGCCGGAATCTGATCGTGGGTGCTCATAGGTGCTGGATTGTTTGGAGTTCCGGCTATTGATCCTAGCAAGAGGTGGTCTGTTCCGCATAGTTTTCAGATTGGGCGGGGCCGGGTTGGCAGGGCGGGGCAAGGGGATGATGACTATGGGGAACGATGGGAGGAATCGGAGGGCAGGCAGGATGTCAAGGTGGTTTTACCTGAAAAACTCTATCTGTCGTCAGGGACGGTGTTGCGATCGCCTGCCCCGGACTCTTGTTTTTAAATTGACCATTGACAGACAAAACACGCATTTTGGGTTGAGAATTGCTGGTGCTGATTTTGGCAGATTGACAGACCAAGAGCAATTAGCTACACTAGACTGTAATAGAACCCGCCCAGGCTCTCGTATGCAAGTACATCCTCAAAGTGGCGGGTCATTTTTATGATTTAAATAATGTCCCAGCGTTTTACAAAGTCTCCTAAAACTGTTGCAGAACAAATTTTACTGTTGCAAAAGCGTGGGCTAATCATTCCTGATCATAACGACGCTGAACAGTCTCTTTCTCAGATTAATTACTATCGACTGAAGGCATATTTCCTGCCCTTTGAGCGAGATCATACCCATATATTCAAAGAAAATACGAGTTTTTCTGATATTTTAACCCTCTACACTTTTGATAGGAAGCTTAGACTTCATCTCTTAGATGCCCTAGAGCGTATCGAAATTTCGATCAGGCGACATTTCGCCTATGAGCTTTCTATGGATTCTGGTGCTCACGCTCATTTACAATCAGGGCTTTTTAATCGCTATTGGCAATCAAATATTGAGTATCTTAAGCAGCGAGTCCAGGAATCTACTGAAGACTTTATCGAGCATTTCAAAAACAATTATTCTGAGGATCTACCTCCTCTTTGGGTCGTTGTAGAGGTAATGTACTTTCGTACAGTATCATATTGGCTTTCATCACTCAAAAAAGATATTGTGAAGCGAAGAATTGCCAAGCACTATCAAATTAGTCCACAAGTTTTAGTCTCTTGGGTACATTACCTTTCAGTCATCAGAAATACCTGTGCTCATCATTCGAGACTTTGGAATCGGGAAATTTTGATCCAACCCAAACAGGTTAAACAAAAGTCTCATATCTTAAACGGTGTTCTAACGACTCAAGGACGAACTTATAATGCCTTAGTGATTATGCTTTATTTAATGGATCAAATCGATCCCAAGCATCAGTGGGGAAAACACCTGTTGACTCTAGTTGAATCTTGTCCACAGCCTAAAGCATCAATGGGGTTTCCTGAGGGGTGGGAACGTTGTGCAATTTGGCAAAGATAATGGTGATGTGGCTTGTGAGCAAGTAGGGTGGGCAGTGCCCACCAGAGATAAGGGTTTCTCTCCTGACTTAGGCACAACCGAGGGCTGAGGGTCGTTGAAGCCCGATCGCTGACCCTGGGACAGGTTTAGGGGGCGCGAGAGTGCGATCGCTTCTCCTTTATAATTGTTGGGCTGCCGTTGCTCAACGACCGGCAGCCAGTAGACCAGCAAGTAACACAGATCCTATGAGTTTCGATTATGACGTGATCATTATTGGTGCAGGGGTTGGCGGCCATGGGGCAGCCCTGCATGCGGTGCAATGTGGATTGAAAACCGCGATCGTAGAAGCCGCCGAGATGGGAGGAACCTGTGTGAATCGGGGCTGCATTCCCTCCAAGGCCTTGTTAGCCGCCTCTGGGCGCGTGCGCGAACTGCGCGATCGCCATCATCTTGAAGCCATGGGAGTCCACCTCAGCAGCGTTAGTTTTGATCGAGGCGCGATCGCGAACCACGCCACCAACCTCGTCGATAAAATTCGCGGCGACCTCACCAACAGCCTCAAACGGTTGGGAGTGGACACCTTGACCGGCTGGGGACGCATCGACGGGCCGCAAAAAGTCGGCGTGAAATCCGGCAACAGTGAAAGCTTCTTCACCGCCAAAAACATCATCATTTCCACTGGCTCCGTTCCCTTCGTTCCCCCCGGCATCGAAATCGACGGCAAAACCGTCTACACCAGCGACGACGCGGTACGCCTCGAAAGCCTGCCCCAATGGATTGCGATTATCGGTAGCGGCTACATTGGCCTGGAATTTTCCGATGTCTATTCGGCCCTGGGTTGCGA
This sequence comes from Spirulina subsalsa CS-330, assembly GCF_028330765.1. Taxonomy (GTDB): domain Bacteria; phylum Cyanobacteriota; class Cyanobacteriia; order Cyanobacteriales; family Spirulinaceae; genus Spirulina; species Spirulina subsalsa_A. The sequence continues at coordinate 6,952 of NZ_JAQMTY010000019.1, forward strand.
AATCACGATGATCGAAGCCCTCGATACATTGATGCCCGGTTTTGACCCCGATATCGCTAAAATCGCCGAGCGCCTCCTCCTCAAAGGCCGTGACATCGAAACCTATCAAGGCGTGCTTGCGAAGAAAATCACCCCCGGTGCGCCCGTGGTGATCGAACTCGCCGACGCGAAAACCAAAGAAACCATCGACGTGCTCGAAGTGGATGCCTGCCTCGTCGCCACGGGGCGAATTCCCGCCACGAAAAATCTAGGGCTGGAAACCGTGGGCGTGGCCACCGATCGCCGGGGTTTCATTGATGTTAACGACAAAATGGAAGTGATCCTCGACGGTCAACCCGTGCCCAACCTCTACGCGATCGGGGATGCGACGGGTAAGATGATGCTGGCCCATGCGGCTTCGGCTCAGGGGGTAGTGGCGATTGAGAATATGTGCGATCGCACCAAAACCATCCAATACAACAGCATCCCCGCCGCTGCCTTCACCCATCCGGAAATCAGCTATGTGGGCCTCAGCGAACCCCAAGCTAAAGCTAAAGCGGACGAAGAAGGGTTCAAAATTGCCACGGCGAAAACCTATTTTAAAGGCAACTCCAAAGCCCTGGCCGAAGGGGAAACCGACGGCATCGCTAAGATCATCTATCGCCCGGATACGGGGGAATTGCTCGGCGTGCATATCATCGGCATCCATGCATCGGACTTGATCCAAGAGGCGGCCAATGCGATCGCTGACGGCAAACCCGTCCAAGCCTTGGCCTTCAATGTCCACACTCACCCCACCCTCTCAGAAGTCCTCGACGAAGCGTTTAAACGCGCCAAAGTCGCGTGATCCCCTCACCCAACCCTCTCCCGCTGGAGAGGGCTTTTCGCCTCCTTTCTCCCGTGGGAGAAGGGCCGGGGATGAGGGCAACATAGATACTGTTCCAACCAACCCATGGAAATTCGCCGCATTAATCCGAGTCCATCCGTCAATACTGATCCCCTCTGCTATCAAGCCCGACGGCCCGATAGTGAGCCACGCCATATTTTGGAAAAAATTGTTTGGCATAAGGAGGCAGAGGTGGCGCGGTGGCGCGATCGCACCCCCTTGATTCAACTACGTCAACAGATCCAAGCCGTTGCCCCACCCCTCGATTTTTACGCAGCCCTGCGGGAGAGTGAGCGGCAACCCGCCCTGATCGCAGAGGTAAAAAAAGCCTCACCGAGCAAGGGTGTGATTCGGGAAGACTTTGATCCGGTGGCGATCGCCCAAGCCTACGAACAGGCCGGGGCGAATTGTCTCTCGGTGCTCACCGATGCGGAATTTTTCCAAGGCAGTTTTGAAAATCTGTCCCTCGTCCGGGCAGCGGTTAACATCCCGCTGCTCTGTAAAGAATTTATCCTCTACCCCTATCAAATTTTTCTCGCCCGTAAGCATGGGGCCGATGCGATTTTGCTGATTGCGGCGATTTTGAGTGATCAGGATTTGACCTATTTCGTTAAAATTATTCGCAGTTTAGGCATGACCCCGTTGCTTGAAGTGCATAATTTAGCAGAATTAGATCGCGTCTTAGGCATTGATAGGGTTAATTTAGTGGGGATTAATAATCGCAACCTTGCGGATTTTTCCGTGGATTTAGCCACCACCCGTGACTTAATCACCGCCCGTCAGGAGGCGATCGCGGCCCGCAATATCCTCCTTGTCAGTGAATCGGGAATCCATACCCCGGCTGACCTTGCCACGGTACAAACTGCCGGAGCAAACGCCGTTTTGATTGGGGAATCCCTCGTTAAACAGCCCGATCCCGGTGCTGCGATTCAGACCCTATTCCAAGATCGCTAAGATTGTGAAGATAGTGCGATCGCTTCATCCCTATGGGACAATAACTATACCTTTCGCCCCGCCCCTGCTCCATGGATCAAATCCCATTACCTTCACTGGTTCATTACGAACTGCTGCTCCAACTCCTGGAGCGTCAGAGTATTCATGCGGTAGATCACAATTCAGCCCTCCGGGAGCAGATTCAACAACTGATCATCACGATTCGCAAAGCCTTGGCCCAGCAGCGTCAGATTGAAACAATCTGCAATCAGGCCAATATTGACTATGAGCATCGCTGGTCGTTGAATAGTGTGGGCGCGATGGCCAATGATGACGATGCGTTGCCACAAGTGTTCCAAAGCCTCGAACAATAACACCCTAGACCCGCTGGTTTGGGTTGCACCCCACTTCTTTTAACTTTCACGCCATGAACGATAAACAAATGCTGATGATTCCGGGGCCGACTCCGGTTCCCGCCCGTGTCCTGCAAGCCATGGCCAAGCACCCCATCGGCCATCGCAGCGGTGCATACAATGCCATCCAAGCGGAAGTGACCGCCAATTTAAAATGGCTCCACCAAACCGAACATGATGTGATGGCCCTCACCGTCAGCGGTACGGGAGCGATGGAAGCCGGGATGATTAATTTCCTCAGCCCTGGCGATCGCGTCATCACCTGCTGCAATGGTAAATTTGGCGATCGCTGGGCCGAAATCTGCACCGCCTACGGCCTCAATGTCGAAAAAGTCACCGCCGAATGGGGCAAACCCCTCAACCCCGACGATGTCCGCGCCAAACTCCAAGCCGACACCGCCAAGGACATCAAAGCCGTCATCCTCACCCATTCAGAAACCTCCACCGGGGTGCTCAATGACCTTGAGGCCATTAACGCCGCCGTCAAAGAACACGGCACAGCCTTGATCATGGTGGATGCGGTCACCAGCCTCGGCGCGATTTCCGTACCGATTGATGATTGGGGCCTTGATGTGGTGGCCTCCGGTTCGCAAAAAGGCTACATGATCCCCCCCGGTTTGGGCTTCGTCGCCGTCGGGCCAAAAGCCTGGGCCGCCTACGAAACCGCCACCTTGCCCCGCTACTATCTGGACTTGGGCAAATACCGCAAAGCCACAGCCAAAGACACCACCCCCTTCACGCCGCCCGTTAACCTCATCTTCGCCCTCCAAGCGGCCCTACAGATGATGCGCACCGAAGGTCTAGAGGCCATTTTCGCCCGCCACGCCCGTCACCAAAAAGCAACGCGGGCCGCGGTGCAGGCCTTGGGCTTGGCGACCTTGGGGGCGGATGATTGCGCGAGTCCGGCGGTGACGGCAGTGATGCCTACCCAAGTGGATGCCGAGGCGATTCGCAAAACCATGAATCAAAAATTTGATATTGCCCTAGCGGGGGGACAGGATCACCTCAAAGGGAAGCTGTTCCGGATTGGCCATTTGGGGTTTGTCTGCGATCGCGACATCCTCACGGCGATCGCTGCCCTTGAAGCCACCTTACAAGAGCTTGGCTGTGAAATCACGCCCGGCGCAGGCGTAGGCGCGGCCGCCGCCGTCTTCGCCCAGAGCTAACCCCCTTGCCCTCATCCCCCGGCCCCTTCTCCCGTGGGAGAAGGGGCGCTATCGTATTCCCCTCGCCCCGTGGGAGAGGGGCGAGGGGTGAGGGCGATTGAGTGACCCCCCCAACCCAGTACAATGCTGTTAGCCAAAATGGAGAATTCTCTTGGGGATTGAGTTACGGAGTTACGTTTTTTTAGATAGCTTGCAACCCCAACACGCGGCCTATATTGGCACAGTAGCGTTGGGGTTTTTGCCGCTACCGGGGGATAGTTCCCTGTGGATTGAAATTTCACCGGGGATCGAGATTAACCGGATTACCGATGTGGCGTTAAAAGCGACCGTGGTGCGTCCGGGGGTGCAGTTCGTTGAACGCCTCTACGGGTTGCTAGAAATTCACGCCAGCCGCCAAGGGGAAACCCGCCAAGCTGGGAAAGCCATTTTAGAATCCCTGGGGGTGCGGGAGCGCGATCGCCTCAAGCCGCGCATTGTCTCCAGCCAAATTATCCGTAACCTCGACCCCCACCAAGCCCAACTGATCAACCGCACCCGACGCGGTCAGATGATGCTCGCGGGCCAAACCCTCTACGTTCTCGAAGTACAACCGGCCGCCTATGCTGCCCTCGCCGCCAACGAAGCCGAAAAGGCCGCCCAAATTAATATTTTGCAAGTATCTGCGATCGGTAGTTTTGGCCGCCTTTATCTCGGTGGAGAAGAGCGGGATATTCTCGCCGCCTCCCAAGCCTTGATCGCTGCCCTGGAAAGTGTTTCCGGCCGGGAGCACGAACCGCCAAAACAGCAAAATGATTAAGCATGGTGATCGGAACGGTACGATCGCAGGCTGCCAGTGTCGTTCGGGTCGGGCTTGAAGCCTGGATTTCGGAAACAGATCTGTTATCGTTGGACTGATTATTCTGGGTTGTTAACCCCGTAGACTGATGAATCACTTTACTGTTTTGATGCAGTTTTTGCGCGATCGCCCCAAATTCTTCGAGACTGTCCAAAGCGAAAAATATCTTCACCAGACCGCCCTTTCACTGCTGATTTGCAGTTCTTGCTTTTTTGCCCTCTACGGCATGATTTTGGGATCATTTAGCGGGGGCTTACAAATCTTGGTCTCTGCGGTTAAGCTGCCGGCCCTTTACCTGCTGACCCTGGCCATTTGTTTACCCGCCCTCTTTTTCTTTGAAGTGGTGGCTGGGTCAAAACGAACCTTTTTACAATACCTCGTCCTGCTCCTGGCCTCCATGGGGGTAATTGGGGTAATGCTCCTGGGGTTTGCGCCGGTAACCCTCTTTTTTCGCCTCTCGCTGAATGACTATGCCTTTTTCCAACTCTTGAATATTGTGATTTTGGGGGTCGGGAGTGTCATCGGAGTTCAGGTGTTTTATCGCGGCATGCTGGCGATCGCAGACTCTGATGGTCAAGAGCTTAAACGTCGCCGCACAGCCATGAAACTGTGGTTATTTTTATACGCCTTCGTCGGCAGTCAGTTGGGCTGGACGCTACGCCCCTTTTTTGGCAATCCGGGGCAACCCTTTCAACTGTTCCGGAGCCTGGAAAGCAATTTTTTCCTGCATGTTTTGCACCTGTTTGGGGATTTACTCGGACTTTAAGCAACGACCGCATGGCGGGGCGCGATCGCGCCTCATCCTCACCCAAGGCTTGGTATGACAGACTTTACCGATTTAGAAATTTCCCCCACCCAATGCCAAGAACTCTTGGCGATTGATACGCTCATCCCCCTGGTTTTAGATGGTTTACGGGTTGTCTATTTGCGGCAACCCCAAGCAATCGGGCCGTTTTTACTCACAGAAGGGTTTATCTTCTTGGGGATTTTGATCGTGGTTTTACCCCTGGTGCTTGTGGTGAGTAGTAATGTCCTGACCTTGGACGGCACGACCACCTCGGCGATGCTGCTGCAATTGACCCTGGGGATCGCGTTGGTGGTGTGGGTCGGGGTGAATGGTCTGTTGGGGTGGCGGGCGTGGCGGTGGCGCGCGATCGCTCTCCTATACCAACGCATCGAGCAATATAACCACCTCGTCAAAACCCTAGCCTGGGCGGCCCAACTGTCCACCCCGACCCCCGCCCCCGAAATATACGAAACCCTGGCCGCCCTGCGCACCAGCCTGCTGGGGCGGATTCAACTCGAACAACTCCACTCCCGTCACCCTGGCCACCCCCTTCACCATCAAACGCTGATCGCCCAGCTAGATCAGCAACTCGACACATTACTCCACACCGACACCGAAGATCCCAATGCCGAAGCCGCCCGACTGCTGCACGATGCTGTGGCATTGGGGATACAGGTTCACCGCGAAATGCGCCGTCTCTAATCCAGGAGAGCGATCGCCAAGGCTATCCTTCCCGGTCGGCAAACTCGCTGTCCCATTAACCCACCAACAAGAAGAGACGTTTTGAATTCGCCCCAGTTACGGCGTGATCAGCGAAGCCACGCCAAAGGTGGCATTAAACTCACGACACCAGATCGCGGCAGATTGGTAAGTTTCTAGATCCACATCAGCGGGGATCGCATAGGTTTGCTCGCCTGTGACGGATGCTAAGAGGTCGAGGATAATGTAGTCGCCTTCTTGGATGCCGTAGGCGGGGGGATCGGTGACTTCGAGGATGTTGGGGGCTTTGTGGAGAACGACGGTGAGGTCGGGGCCGGGGTCGGTTTTGAAATCTTCGCCGAGGATGAGGACGCGATCGCCATCCGTTTCTTCAATCGTGACCGTGCCGCTGGTGGGGTGTTCCGCATCTTGCCAACTGCCGCTACGCACGATCGCACCGTCAGCTACTGGGGCCGGGGCTTCGGTAGGGGCGGAGGTTTGATCCGCTGCTGGGGCGGGTTCGGGGGTTGGGGGGGCAGAGTTGGCGCAACTGGGTAAGACGAGGAAGGCAACGAGTCCGGTGGCGAGCAACGGGGAGAATTTAAACATCAGTGAGCCTCAAGGGTAGGGGGATTAAAAGAGGGTGGTTTGGGTGGATTCTGGCGAGTAGCCCAGGTGTGCATAGGCGTTGGGGGTGGCGACGCGGCCGCGGGCGGTGCGGTTAATGAAGCCAATTTGCAGCAGGTAGGGTTCGTACACTTCTTCGATAGTACGCGAATCTTCACCAGTGGCAGCGGCGATCGCCTCCACGCCCACCGGCCCGCCGTTGAACTGTTCGATCATGGTCGTCAAAACGAGGCGGTCTGTCCAATCTAACCCCCTAGGGTCGACGTTGAGGAGTTCAAGGGCAGCGGTGGCGACGGCGGCGGTGATGTCCCCTAGGGCTTTCACTTGGGCGTAGTCACGGATGCGGCGCAGGAGGCGGTTGGCGATCCGGGGTGTGCCACGGGCGCGGCGGGCGATTTCGGCGGCTCCGTCGGGGGTGATCGGAACGGCAAAGAGGGCAGCGCTACGGGTGACGATCGCACTCAATTCGTCCACGTCATAAAACCGCAACCGTTGAATCAGGCCGAAGCGATCGCGCAGGGGAGACGTGAGCGCCCCCATGTTCGTCGTCGCACCGATGATCGTGAAGGGCGGTAGGGGGAGGCTACGGGTGCGGGCGGATTGGCCTTTGCCGATGGTGATATCGAGGCGAAAATCCTCCATGGCGGAGTAGAGCAGTTCTTCGGTGATGCGGTTGAGGCGGTGGATTTCGTCGATGAAGAGAATATCGCCTTTTTGGAGATTGACCAAGAGGCCGGTGATGTCGCGGGGGCGTTCGAGGGAGGGGGCGGCGGTGATTTTGCAGTTCACCCCCATTTCCGCCGCGAGGATCAGGGCCATGGTGGTTTTCCCCAGACCGGGCGGGCCGTAAAAGAGGGTGTGATCAAGGGGATCTTGGCGAGATTGGGCGGCGGCGATCGCAATCTGCAAGACGGCCTTTAAATCCTTTTGCCCCACATAGTCCGCAAGGGATTGGGGGCGAATGGTTTCCTCGGTTTGGGGGGTTTCTTCGGGGGCAGGGGTGGGGTCGAGGACTTCGCGGGGGGGACGGCGCGATCGCGATCGCTCTGCCTCGTTGCCATTGCCGTAGGTGCTTTGAATCGCCATGATTTCCCCGCCATACTCTGCCCCAGTTTAACGAAGCTCCGGCGATTCCTCCAACGGCGGCAGCGGGGTTCCGAGTTTGACTAAATCCAGCGCATAGCCCCCCGTGATCAGATACACCGCAGCACAGCAGGGACTGAGGCGACGCACCAACGCACCGAGGCGATCGCGAAAGATCCGCCCCAAGGGATACACCGGCACTAAGCCCCAGCCCACTTCCTCCGCCACAAAAATCAAGGTTCCCTCACAGTTCTGCACGGCGGCGATCAACTGCTCAACCTGGCCGAACCACTCCCGGTCGTCCGCCTCTAACCAACTGGCGAGCCATGTGCCGAGGGAGTCGATTAGGTAGCAGTGATCGGCCTGGGTTTGAGCGGTGAGATAGGCCGGCAGGGTGACGGGAATATGTTCGGTGTGCCAATGGGCGGGGCGGCGATCGCGGTGGCGTTCAATTTTGGCCTGCCATTCGGGATCATCGGGTAAACGTTGGGCGGTGGCGATGTAGGTAACGGGTTGGCCGGTGTCGTGGGCGGCTTGTTCAGCCCATTCACTTTTGCCGGAACTGGCGGGGCCGGTGACTAAAATGCAAAGAGGAGAAGCCATTAAACTGGGTGCAGATCATGAAGAACAATAAGCGAGACCATACAATGAAAGGCAGATTTATCATTAATAAAGATTGCTCGACCCGTGGCGCGATCGCATGATGCTCAATCAGTGGCAACCCCATGAAACCTGAACTTCGACGGATTGAAACCACCCTGCAACATTTAGAAGGACAACGGCAAGCTCCGTCGGCTCCCCCTGCCTCTGCACCGCCGCGATCGCCCCAACTCCCCTATATGCCGCCGCGCACCGCTCCCTACCCCACGCCCCAACCGCCGCGCCCGGTTTCTCCCCCCGGTGGGATCAATCCCCCCCCCCGCTCCACGGGTCTGCCGCCCATGCGATCGCCCCAAACCCCCCACGCTTACCGCACCAACCCCGCCAACCCCCCCCGACCCATTTCGCCCCCGTCCTTTCGCGTCCAATCCCCCCCTCAATCCTCCTCTCCCCAACGTCCCCCCACCCCTCAAGCCCAGCCCGCGCCTCCCCCTCCTCCACCCCAACGCCCCCCCGCCCCATCGGGGGGACAGATTACCCATGTGCCCGCCGGTCGCCTCAGTCACCATCGCCACAACGTTAACCCCGCCCTCGCCACGAATATTTTGCGGGAAATTGAAGCGGTCATCGTCGGCTGGCAACGGGAACTGAAACAAATCCTGATTCAGATCCAAAACCTGTATCTAGAAGGGCCGATGGTGGATGGTTGGCTGGAATCCCAAGAGGCCGATCCGGCGCGATCGCTCCCCCAAACGGCCCGCCAACAGATTGAATCAAATTACGGACGGGTCAGTTATGAATTTCCCCGGTCAGGGTATCGCCTCTGTGGCCGCGATGATCAAGGGCGAGTCTGGTCGAAACCCTGCCCGCCCCATCAGGTGGCTGGGGTGAGTATGGCGATCGCCCGGTATCAAAAACTTCGCCAACTCCTCAAGAAAAAACAGGGTTTAGAGCAGCGTTTAAGCAACATCGCCGAAACCCTCGTTTTGGTGCATCGTCGCCTGAAGAGTTAGTTGACCCTCACCCAACCCTCTCCCGTGGGAGAGGACTGCTAACACCCTTCTCCCCGTGGGAGAAGGGCCGGGGATGAGGAAATCGGGCGGGTTGCGTGTTAAGACAGGGGAGGTGCATGATTTACAGTTTTTGAATTTCACTAAAAAACTATGATGGTGGCGATCGCAGCAATTATCTGTACTCACAATCGAGAAGACTACCTCGGCAAAGCGATCGATAGTCTGCTCACGCAAGATCATGACGATTACGAGGTGATTGTTGTGGATAATGCCTCCACCGATCGCACCCGTGAGATTGTCGAAGCCCGCTTACCCCATCCCTGGCTACGCTATTGCTACGAAGCAGAGGTGGGACTTTCGGCGGCTCGCAATCGTGGCATGCGGGAAACCGAGGCGGCGATCATTGCCTATCTTGATGATGATGCGATCGCGTCTCCCGGCTGGCTGACGGCCTTAGAAGCGGGCTTTGAGGCAGACGAGGAGTTAGCGATCGCGGGCGGCAATGTTACTTTAATTTGGCCCGACGGCTGCACCTGCGCCCCCCCCTGGCTCTCCGACGGCCTCGCCGCCAACCTCGGAGCCTACGACCTCGGCCCCCAACCCCGCGCCATCACCCAACACAACCTCACCCCCAGGGGCTTAAACTACGCCATCCGTCGCCCCTTTTGGGAACAAGTGGGAGGATTCGATCGCAACCTCGGCCGCGTCGGTAAAAATCTCCTCTCCAACGAAGAACTGCGCATGACCGAACTCGCCCTCAAACGCGGCTGGCACGTCACCTATCTCCCCGCCGCCACCGTTGCCCACCATGTCACCCCCGAACGGCTAGAGCGGCGCTGGTTCCTCAAACGCGGCTGGTGGCAAGGGGTGAGCGAATCCTATCGCGAGCAACTCACCGGCGCGGGCGGCTGGGGCCAATTTCCCAGAGGCGGCGAGCGCATCGTTCGCGGCCTGTATAAATCCCTAAAATACATTGCTGATCCGGCATTGAGGTTTGATAATTTGGTGTATGCCTACGGTCAAATCGGCTATCTCATCACCTCCTTACGGGGCATCCTATTCCCGCCCTCGTTTAAATCCTAATGGTTTCAAGATTCCCCGCCCAACTAACGCCCTAATCCCATGACTTCCTCCCCCGGAAAAATCCCGGTTTCTGTTTTGATTCCGGCTAAAAATGAAGAATCGAATCTCCCCGCCTGTCTCGACAGTGTGGCGCGGGCGGATGAAGTGTTTGTGGTGGATTCCCAGAGTAGCGATCGCTCCGTCGAAATTGCCGAGAGTCACGGCGCGACGGTGGTGCAATTTCACTTTAACGGCCGCTGGCCCAAAAAGAAAAATTGGTCTCTGGAAAATCTCCCCTTTCGCAATGATTGGGTCTTAATCGTCGATTGTGACGAACGCATCACCCCAGAACTGTGGGACGAAATCGCCCAACGCATCCAAGACCCCACCCACCAGGGTTACTATCTCAATCGTCGCGTCTATTTCCTCGGTAAATGGATTCGTCACGGCGGCAAATATCCCGACTGGAACCTACGTTTGTTTCACCACAGACTCGGCCGCTACGAAAACCTCAACACCGAAGAAATCCGCAACACCGGCGACAACGAAGTTCATGAACATGTCATCCTCGACGGCTCTGTCGGCTATCTCAAAGAAGATATGCTCCACATCGATTTTCGGGATATCTACCACTGGCTAGCCCGCCACAATCGCTATTCCAATTGGGAAGCTCGCGTCTATTACAACCTCCTCACCGGCAAAGGTAAAGATGGCACGATTGGCGCGAATCTGTTCGGCGATGCGGTGCAGCGGAAACGGTTTTTAAAAACGATTTGGGTGCGATTACCGTTTAAGCCTACGTTGCGGTTTGTGTTGTTTTATATTTTGCGGTTGGGGTTTTTAGATGGCCATGCGGGCTATACCTATGGCCGATTGTTGAGCCAATATGAATATCAAATTGGCGTAAAACTCTACGAACTGCGTAAATTTGGCGGGCAATTGAACGTTACCCCCACGAATGCCCAACCCGCAAAATCGACCCATGAATCCTAACCCCAACCCACCGCCGGATCTCGAAGGGTGCGATCGCGCCTGGGTGGATCTCAGCCGTTATGATCAATCCTTTTTTGATCGCGGTCGTCCCACTGTCGTCATTCTGCTCTGGTGGTTCGTGCAGGCGGTCTGTTTTCCCCTCACCCTGCATAACATGAGCGGCATTCGTTGCGCCCTGTTGCGCTTCTTTGGGGCCACGATTGGCACAGGGGTGGTGATTCGGCCCACGGCGCGGGTCACGTATCCCTGGAAAGTTGCGATCGGCGATTACAGTTGGATCGGCGATGATGTGGTGCTCTACAGCCTCGATCGCATCACCATCGGCGCTCACACCGTCATTTCCCAAGAATGCTATCTCTGCACCGGCAGCCATGATATTAGCGATCGCACCTTCAAACTCAAAACCACCCCAATCACGATCGGCCATGGTGTGTGGATTGCCACGGATTGCTTCATTGCCCCAGGGGTGACGATTGGCTCCAATACCGTCGTGGGAGCACGGAGCAGCGTCTTTCGCGATCTCCCCCCCGCGATGGTAGCCTGGGGCAATCCCTGCCAAGCGATGCGATCGCGCTTCCCCGATCCATGATTGATCCAGTCTGAATGTTTGGAAGGTGTAGTTTGCGGTATGTAACAATAGAAAAAGAGTCTATTTAAGGAGTCCCACAGTGACCAGAGACCTAGACCGTATTACTGTTAATCCACAAGTGTGTCTTGGGCAGCCGACGATTCGGGGAATGCGTATCACTGTGGGATTTGTCCTGAAGCTGCTGGCTAGCCAGCTATCTATTCAAGATGTTCTAGAAGCTTACCCGGAATTAGAGGAAGAGGATCTTCGTCAGGCTCTTAATTATGCGGCTTGGGCTGTATCCGATCACATGATTAGCTTTACGTCAGCATGAATCGTCTACGTCTGCTGGCTGACGTTCATATCTCTCCTTTGACCGTTGAGGCTTTAAGGTCTCAGGGATACGACATCGTCCGAACTACAGATTCGTTGTCTGCGACTGCTGCTGACGCGGAGATTTTGGCACTTGCCAGAGTGGAAGGTAAAGTCGTTTTAACACAAGACTTGGATTTTTCCATGTTGGTGGCTCTCAGTAATTATGGACTGCCCAGTTTGATTACATTACGATTATCTTCTGCCAAACCTGATGTGGTTGTTCAAAGACTTTTAGCGGTTTTACCGATTGTAGAAACTGAGCTGACAGAAGGTTCAGCAATTACGATTAACGATGACCTGGTACGTGTTCGTAAACTTCCAATTCAACGCAGTGATATCTAACTTCACCGTTATCGGGCTAAAAATCCATAGATTGTATGGCGAGATCAAATATTGTTGGATGTATTCTTGGTACTGCGGTTGGTGATGCGATCGCCCCTCCCCCCATAATCCCCCCACTCTCCCCACTCCCCACTCCCCACTCCCCACTCCCCACTCACATAAACACCCCCGCCTGGCGCAGCGCATCGAGAAACGCATAGACCGCCGGAGGATGGAGCGCATCCTTGAGCATCGCAATCCCGATCGTCCGAGTCAGCACACAGGGCAATTTACAAACCTTAATCCCCTTGGGAATGGGTTCCGCTGCCATCCGGGGCAAAATCGCCGCCCCTAAATTACGCAGCACCATCCCGATAATCGTCGAATCTTCCCGCAGTTCATAGGCAATGTTGAGGGAGGTTTCAACGGTTTTTAAACAGTTATGGATGCGATGGGAACAGGTATTCACCGACGACACAATCAGCGGATAGGCGGCCAAATCAGCCCAGGTGAGTTGTGTGGGGCCGGTGAAGCTCGGCGGCATCAACGCTAGGTAGTCATCACAGAGAATTTCCCAGGTTTCAAACTCATCGCCTTCGGGTAATTCGGCAACGCTGAGGTCGGCTTGACCGTTGAGGAGGGCTTTTTCAATGTTGTAGAACTCGTCGAATTCGGTGATTTTGACTTTAATTGTCGGATAGAGGTCGTGGAGTCGCGAAATTGCGCTGGGCAAAAGGTGGGTGGCCATGCTGCGGTAGGCGGCGATGTGAACCTGTCCCCCCCGTAGACCCCGCGCTTGGTTGGCTTCTTGGGAAATATTATCGAGGTGTCTCAAGATCGCATGGGCTTCTTTCATGACGCGATCGCCCACGACGGTAAGCTGTGCCCCTTGGCGGCTGCGTTTAATCAACTGCACGCCCAATTCTGCTTCGAGGGCGGCGATCGCATGACTCACCGTGGATTGCGAGAGATTCAACGCCAAGGCCGCCGCGCTGAATGTGCCGTGGTCGGCGATCGCCACCAGCGCCACCAACTGCGAGATCTTGAGTTTGTAGGGATTAAAAGAGTGCATCGATAACGAGAAACCCTGAGCAGAACCCATAAACGCCAAACCGTCCACCCCACCGGATTGCAGCAACACCGCCGCATTCATAGATTTCAGTATTAAGGCAGACTCCTGAGCAAACCATCGAAAACTTCGATAGTTAGCATCTATTCTATCCGTTGTGTCAGAACAATGGAATCGTTACAGTGAAATTGTTCACCCAAAATAACACCCAGGGGGTTCATCCAATGACGAATTTTAGCCTCACCGCCCAACAACAAAAACTTGAGAAGATCTACGGCAAATCTTCGACGGCTCACTATCTGAGTGCCAAGTTCACCCAAGAGTTTAAAGCGATGCTGGCTTGGATGATTCACCACCTCACACAAGCCAATGAGCCGCGCATTTGGATACGCCACGACGCGCAGGGAAGTCCTCAATTTCACGCCTACGATCCCCGCACGCAAAAACGTTTTTACGGGGATTCAGAACAGGATTTACGGGTTTGGCTCGAAGCCCGTTACAGCGGTTAACGCTTACAGCATCTGACATCCTGGATTGCAGGGTGCGATCGCCAGAACAAACAAGGGGCTTAAGCCCCTTGTTTTTAAACATACCATTTTTCTCGCTGATTAGTAATAGCAGTGATGATCTACCACGGACTGCCCACCAGCATAAAACTACTCCAATAGTAAGGATGACTCAAGGCCGTGGATTGCGTCGATAACCACATTTCTGCGGTTAAGTGGTGTTGAATGCTGCTGTCCGTGAGCGGATTCAAGTCTCCATGAATGAGGCTGATTTGGGCTTGGCGTAATGCTTCGGATTTGGTCGTAATGTCCGCATGATTCAGATGCTCATAAAACTGGCTCATCAGTTGCATTGTGCCCACGTCTGAAATCTTCCATAAACTTGCCAACACGGATTTTACGCCGGCTTGCACCGCTAACCCGGCAAATCCCAATTCAGCGAGGGGATCGCCGAGGGCGGTTTCACAGGCGCTGAAAATTAATAATTCCACTTGGGGCGCATCATACCAGTTCAATTCTCGGAGCCGATTCATCGTGATTTGTTCATTACCCCAGAGTTGAATATAGGCGTTGTGGGCAGATCCGCGCCGGAATTCGGCATGGGTGGCTAGATGAACGATGTCAAAGTTTCGTTGATTGCTTTCGTGGTAGAGGTTCTCCCAGGTAAAGGCTTGATTGAGATAGATGGTGCTGGGGTTCATGGACTGGACGATCGCTAATTCTGCGGGAACGGCGGGCAAGGGGTCTAATTGTTGAAAATCTGAGGCTCCCATCGCTAAAACTGTCGCATTTTGGAGGGGTTGATACTCACTATTGGTTAGGCTGAGGCTCGGAATTTGACCGAGACTGTATTTTTCAACGAGGAACTGTTTGCCATCGTGTAGCGCGGCCAGGGGTATGGCTCGCAGTTCTTCACCCATGGCAAAGACCAGATTATCCACTCCCAAGGCTTCAATGGTGGATTCAATGGGCCGAATTAACCAGTCATACAGTTGTTGAGCGGGGGTGAAGTAATCATGACTAAATCGGTCTTGGATGTGGCGACGGAATTGGGCGATGGTGGTGCGGAGGCTTTGACGATCTGCGTCCGGTACGATGATGCGCTGGAGCTGATGATCCGGGGTGATGACAATTAATTCCAAGACATCAATTTGACTGACGGCATAGATCAGGGCGGGTACGGTTCCGGTTTGGGCGGTGATGCGCTCGAAGGTGTCGTGGATGGTAGCGATCGCATCCTCGCTATTGTCTGAGGAGGTGTCCGAGGTGTCTTGGGCGTTGTCCGTGCCGGCATCATCCACGATCCCATTGTTCCCAGGGGCGACCGTTGCGAAGACGGCAAATTCTTGACCCATGACCTGATCAAGCTGGCGGACTTGTTGGGCAATGGAAGCGTCTTGCAGTAACGATGAGAGGGTGGTTTCGCCCGGTAGATACCAAGTGACCGCAAAGCCCCCTTCGTTACTGAACTGCTGAAAGTGAGATGTGCCACCGGCTTGACGGGCGATCGCCCCTAGAAAGTTTTCCAAGTCCAAGGGGCGCAGGGGACTCAATCCGGCGACGGAATCTAGGGGATCAGGGGTGATGGGGTCGAGGGGGTTGAGGGTGGAGGCGTTGGGGGAGGTGAGGCGGCCGGGTGTAATCAAGATCCCCGGCTGGCGATGTTCGAGGAGAAACGCCTGAGTGGGGGTGACGGTGGATAGATTGCCGGTGGCGATCGCGTCGGAACTGCCATTCACGGCCGCATCACCGACGATAAACGGAACGAGACCCCGCCCCCCGTGATGAATGGCGATCGCGCCCCCCGCCGTCGCCCCCGCCGTGGAAATGCTCGCGGGCTGATGCCGCAATTGAAAATCATTATTCGCCAAACCCGTAATGCGCACATCGCCATCACTGCGGATCTCCACCCGTCCCCCCGCGCCCGCTTGGGCTTCCGTGTTAATGGGGCCCGTGATAATATCCCCCCGCGCCTGCAACACCACTCGTCCACCATTCCCACTGCGCGATCGCGTATCAATCGACCCAAGCGTGCCGTTAGTGGTGATAATCCTGCCCTGCCGACTGATGAAACTCAGGTCGCCACTCTCGCCACTCAACGCCGTGGTAAACACATTTTTCGTCAAAATATCCCCCCCCGCCGTCAGCGAGATATCCCCCCCAAACGTCGCATTCAAGGCCAACGCCGTTAAATCGATCGCCCCTTGGGCATTTAAGGTCATATCTCGCGTCAAGGGTGAAAAATTCCCCGTCAGCCGAATCGCCCCCCCACTCTCGATCATGAGGTCTGTTTGACCCCCGCCGAGATCTAAATTCACATCACGGATCGCGTCGGCGATCGTCACCGACACCACCCCAACACTCAGCGGATCAACATATAGATCATCCCCCGACTCCAACGCTTGATTCTGCTCAAACCGCGTCCGCGTCAGATCCAGATCAAACCCATTCCCAGAATTATTCGCCAGAATATGCACCCCGCTCCCCTGCCTGCCGCCGCTATTCCCCGCAATCAAGGAATCAGCGATCGCAATACTCGTCGCCGGATCACGAAAATAGCTCGACAGCTTCACCGCCGAACCATTACTTTGAAGCTGATTATTCAAAATTGAGGTGCGATCGATCTGCACATCACCCCGATCCACACGAATGCCTGCATAGACATTTTGATTATGATCAATCTGTGAATCAGTAATGCGTAACAGACTCATGGAACCGCTGAAATTTGGAAACACCGCGCCCAACCATGGACGATGGTAGATCATGCCGCCCTCGATCGTTTCCGTATTTTCCGTGATTCGAGAATGATTAATCTCCATCGTCGTCGCGCTAGAATTAATAATTCCTCCCTCGCTATTATTCCGCACCGTAACGTAATTCAACGTAATCTTACTCTGGGGATCAGGATTAAAAAAACTGGGTAACGTCGTTTGCAAACCGTAGACAATCCCCGCACCGCCATGATTAGCCGTTGTCACATGATTAATCGTTAAATTGCCATTATCACCCCAGTGATAGATGCCATGCTCAGTACTATTTTTTACGGTGAGATGTTCAAGGGTGAAATTATCTGTTTCAGCATGGAAAATATTGCCTGTGATGCCGTTGCCATCAATGGTTAATTGATCTTCACCGGAACCCGTGAGGATCACGTCTTCGGTGATTTTGGGTAAATTGCTGTGCAGGGTAATCTGTTGGGGCGTTGCAAAATTTCCCAGCGTATCAAAGACAATCGTATCTTCCCCTGCACTGCCCATTTGTCCATCGATCGCACTATTCAGATTCGCCGCCACGATCGCTTCTCGTAAGGTCAATGCACCATCATTCGCCACAATATCCGCCGCACTCTGCACCGTCAAAACCGCTAATTTTCCCTCCCAATCCGTCATGGTTTCGAGGGTGAACGGATTCCCGGATGCCAGGGTTCCCGTTTGAGCTTCGAGCGTCCAATCACCGTTAACCGTAGCGCTGCCCGTGATATTCGTAGAAGCTGCCACATTGGCCCCAGTGGTCTGGGCCAATTGCGTCACAAAGGCTTCCCCCACCGCCCCTAAAGCCGTGAAGCAACTGTACAACAGGAGATCGGCGCTGGCCGTGAGGCTATCCCCCCAGGCGGCGAGGTCGGTTGGATGGCGAGCGATCGCCGCTGAGTTTACCCATTGATTTCCCAGCCAAATATTCCCCGCGTTTCCTTCGGCCACAACGGCCACCGACTCCACCGGCCCCACCGCATCCCGAATCACCGCCAACTCCTCCGCGATCGCCGTCACCCCATTTTCATCCCGCTCGATGATCTGCGCGATCGTCCCCGCCGCCGTACCGTAGAGCAGTTGCTCCGGATTGTCCACCCGGCGATCGATAAACACCGCTTGGTCGGGATTCTCGCCCGTTGCACTGAACCGAATCACCCGCACATTACCCCCGACAAGCCCCGCATCGGTGGATGTGACCTGGCCCGCCGCGTAGAGGTCAACGGTTTGGCTAGTCACGGGGCCATGAATGGCCACATCCCCAGGGGATGGGATGGCGCTAGAACCCGTGAGCAGACTGGGCAGATCTAACGGGGTGATTCCGGTCGTGAATATATCGGTGCTCACATCGAGGCTCAACAGCATTCCCGGCTGCGAGAGGGTGACGCGGCGTTGACCGGGAATGGCCGCAATGGTTACATGGCCCTGAGTTGAGGCGATCGCACCATGGTTAACCACCGTACCGCCACTCAAATGCATATCCCCCGCAAGAGTCAACGCCCCCAAATTGAGAATCGCCCCCGGTGTTTCACTCAAAAATAAAAACTGATTGGGTGCGCCCCATAGTGAGGCATAATCATTGACCCCAGTCGCGTTAAACCAACCGTTTTCAAACCCCATGCGATCGGCCGTGGTGGCGAAAAAATCACCGCCGATATTCAAACTCACCCCAGACCCAAAGACAATTCCCGCCGGATTCATCAGGTAAAGATTCGGATTCGCACCAATCGCCCCATGAATTACCGAAGGATTCCCCCCGACGACTCGCCCGAAAATATTCACAATGCCGGGATCGCTCAGAAAATTGGCAATTTCACCAGGGCTTAAGCCAAATTCTTGAAAGGAGTGAAAAAGGTTAGCTCCGGTTTGTGTGCCGCCGTTGATCTGGTAGGTATTGCCGTTATATTGAATAAGTGTGCCTGTGCCATCGGGGGCGGCGGTGATGGATTGGGCTTGCACCATGACGGGGGTCATGGTTAGGGCTAAGGAAGTTGCACTGATGATC
The DNA here is from genome assembly GCF_028330765.1 of Spirulina subsalsa CS-330. Lineage (GTDB taxonomy): Bacteria > Cyanobacteriota > Cyanobacteriia > Cyanobacteriales > Spirulinaceae > Spirulina > Spirulina subsalsa_A. The sequence goes on from NZ_JAQMTY010000019.1 coordinate 25,622, forward strand.
AGGGATAATATCCGCATTTTTTGGGGGGGGGTGGGGCGCGATCGCGCCGTGCTCATGTCCTGTAACCATCCCAATATATTCAACCCTAACCCTACCAGCAACTTCATCGTACAATCACGGCTTTTGTGGGCTGGTTTTCATTCCACTGCTTCATTCACAGGCTGGACTGGAATCACCACATCCTCATAAACATCAGTCACCTCACAACTAAACTTAATCGTTTCTAACGTGAACGGATCGGATGAACGATATCGTGTGAGAAACCAAACCCCTTCCTGATTGCGCCGAAAGCAATCAATGCGCTGTTGTTTTTGGCTAATCAGCACATATTCCTGGAGGGTTTCGATTTCGCTGTAGTCATCAAATTTATCCCCTCGATCAAAGGCCTCTGTACTGTTTTACAATACTTCAATGATGATTTTTGGATATGCCTTGAAGTACATTGAGTTCTGATCTCTACTGTCGCAAGTGATCAATAAATCAGGATAGTAATAACAATTTCGAGATACAATCTTGACCTTCATATCACTGGGATATAAACGACAGGGTTGGCTCCGAAGATGGGGACGTAGCAACGCTGTTAGATTCGCGCAGATGGTGACATGGGCATCACTTGCGCCTGCCATGGCATAAATAGAGCCATTGATATATTCATGCTTAATCGGACTATCCTTTTCGGCTTCTAGATAGTCGTCAGGGGTTACGGGTGAGGGGGAGTGAGCGTGAATCATGATGGCGCGATCGCAGTATGAAACTGGTCAGGTTACTTAGAACAATATTCTTTCGGTCGATATTGAGGCATGATATTCAAGTTCTGAAGCGAAGATGGTTGAAGTTGAGCATATCGATCCCTATTGCAGTTAAATAGCTTGCTAATTTGAAATCGTCCGTCAACACCAGAAATCGTCCTGCTGCAACCTTCATGATGCCACAATCAGTTACGCCAAATGTGGTGAACTTAGGATTTTGAATGAGTTGTTTAGCAGGAACCTGTTGCTCATTAAACGTACTGGAAATTAATTGACTTAGGCAAAACAAGAATCCTTCTCTATCCCTAGAGTTAAGTTGATTAGCTAGATTGTATACTTCTGTGAGAATATGTGGTGTTGTGATGACTTTTGTGAATTTAGCCAAAAGCTGATTCAGTAATTCAAAATCCTCAACTGTAAAATCGCGTGTGCGTTTGAAGGTCTCAATTCGATTTGGGTTGAGTCTGCCAACGACCCACAGTAAGAGTATGTTAGAGTCAACGAGAATGCCCTTTTGAAGGTAGCGACTGCACAGTTGAGCCAGATACTCATCACTCATACTGTACGGATTTTCATGGACTCAACATCACCCGTTTCAATATTAACCTTGAATACTTTATAAACCCGCTCATAGATGGGTTTAACCATTGTTCCTTGAGCTTGGTTACTAGAAATCATAGCCAGAAGATCATGATTAGAACCCTGATCGGCTGTAACTGTTTCAACGGCATAGCCCAAGGTTATTAACCAATGATGATCATCCTCGGATCGCTCAATTTCTTCAAGTCTCAAATCCTTGAGGTCATGAATGCCTACCGCGTTGACATTACATAAAAACTGTATTGCTTTGTCAACGGCGGATCTGATCTGAATGGCCATAATAAAGAACTCCAAAATATAAGATCTCAAGAGAATCTAACTTTAAAACTGGGGGAGATCAATGATAACGATCGCACCTTTTTTCATCCCCTGACCCTCACTAATCCATCATCAACCTGTGTCAATATATGTCAATCGGAGAGACGATATAGAGCCAGGGGAGTTGCACAGATGAGCAGACATGCGATCGCGCCTCATTCACCAGTGTAGTCAACCCTGGGGAAAATCTTAAGTTTCAATGAGGGTGTGGCGAGACGGTTCCCCCTTCATGTCACAGTGAGAACTAGACCAAAAGTACAGAATTGAGTTTGAGAGTGTAGCGTTATGTCTGAGAACCGGAGAAGCCAAGTTGTGACCCAGGGCGTGCAGCGATCGCCCAACCGTGCCATGCTCCGCGCTGTGGGGTTTGGGGATGATGATTTCTCCAAGCCGATCATCGGGGTCGCCAACGGATTCAGCACGATTACCCCCTGTAATATGGGCATCGGTGACTTGGCCAATACGGCAGAAGCGGCCTTAAAAACCGCCGGAGCCATGCCCCAAATTTTCGGGACGATCACGATCTCCGATGGGATTTCCATGGGAACCGAAGGGATGAAATATTCCCTCGTATCGCGGGATGTGATCGCCGATTCCATCGAGACGGTGTGTAATGGTCAGAGCTTGGATGGCGTGCTGGCGATCGGCGGCTGTGATAAGAATATGCCAGGGGCGATGATTGCCATGGCGCGGCTGAATATTCCGGCGATTTTTGTCTATGGCGGCACGATTAAACCTGGTCACTACGACGGGCAGGATCTCACCGTGGTTAGTTCCTTCGAGGCGGTGGGGCAATATAGCGCCGGAAAAATTGATGAAACCACCCTAACGAATATTGAGCGCAACGCCTGCCCCGGTGCGGGGTCTTGCGGGGGGATGTATACGGCCAATACGATGTCCTCGGCCTTTGAGGCGATGGGGATGAGTTTGCCCTATTCTTCGACGATGGCGGCGGAGGATGCGGAAAAGGCCGAAAGTACGGCCCAATCGGCGGCGGTGTTGGTGAATGCGGTGCGTCAGCAAATTCTGCCGAGTCAGATCCTGACCCGGAAGGCGTTTGAAAATGCGATCGCTGTGATCATGGCTGTGGGTGGTTCGACGAATTCGGTGCTGCATTTGTTAGCGATCGCCCACACCGTCGGCGTTGACCTCACCTTGGATGATTTTGAAGCAATCCGCGCCCGCGTCCCCGTGATCTGCGACCTCAAACCCAGCGGCCGCTACGTGGCCACCAACCTCCACACCGCTGGCGGCATCCCCCAAGTGATGAAAATGCTCCTCAACCACGGCCTGCTCCACGGCGACGCGCTCACCATCTCCGGCCAAACCATCGCCGAAGTCCTCGCCGACATCCCCGACGAACCCTCCCCGGATCAAGAGGTGATCCGCCCCTGGGACAATCCCATGTACCGCAGCGGCCACCTCGCCATTCTCAAGGGCAACCTCGCCACCGATGGCGCAGTGGCAAAAATCAGCGGCGTGAAAAATCCCCAAATCACCGGCCCCGCCCGCGTCTTCAACTCCGAAGAAGAATGCCTCGATGCGATCCTAGCCGGGAAAATCCAAGCCGGGGATGTGATCATCGTCCGTTACGAAGGCCCCAAAGGCGGCCCCGGTATGCGGGAAATGCTCGCCCCCACCTCCGCGATCATCGGCGCAGGTTTAGGGGATTCGGTCGGGTTGATTACCGATGGGCGCTTTTCCGGCGGAACCTACGGCATGGTGGTGGGTCATGTGGCCCCCGAAGCAGCGGTGGGGGGTGCGATCGGCCTCGTCCAAGAAGGAGATTCGATCACCATCGATGCCCATGGGCGACTCTTGCAGTTGAATATTTCAGACGAAGAACTCGCCCAACGCCGCGCCCAATGGCAACCCCCCGCCCCCCGCTACACCCGTGGCGTGTTGGCGAAATATGCCAAACTCGTCTCCTCTAGCCACCTCGGAGCCGTAACCGATCGCGACCTGGGTTAATCGAGTCCCTTAATCCCTGTTTAACAACCTCTCCCAGCGACCCTAATGGGTATGCCGGGAGAGGTTTGGAAGAGGTCAAACGCTGATGAATTGAATTCTCCCATCCTGTCCGTTCGCTACACTTTAGAAATACTCCCCAGGAATTTCTACGGATGGTTCATACATCAAAATCCCCATTGAGTTTGGCGGCATTTTTAGCAGAGCCAGACACCCAACCTGCACGGGAATATCTAAATGGCCAAATTGTCACCAAACCCATGCCCCAAGGACATCACAGCATTATTCAAGGTGAATTGGTCAGTGCGATTAATGGGGCAGTGAAGCGGGATAAAATTGCCCGCGCCTTTCCAGAGTTGCGCTGTACGTTTGGGAATTGGGCGATCGTTCCAGATGTGGCGGTGTTCACATGGGAACGAATTCCTCGGCTGGAGACGGGGCAGACTGCAAATGTGTTTGCGATCGCGCCGGATTGGCTCATTGAAATCTTATCGCCCGATCAAGGGTCAACTAAAGTCGTCAAAAAAATCATCTATGCGTTGCAGCACGGCTCACAACTAGGGTGGCTGATTGACCCCGCAGAAGAGACCGTTTTTGTATATCGCCCAAAGCAGGAGATTGAGGTATTCGAGGGGGCGGCGGAGGGGTTGCCCGTGCCGGACTTTATGGATGGGTTTGAGTTGACGATTCAGGAGTTATTTGGGTGGTTAATGGAGTAGGTGCGTTGGCGTTAGCCTTGCGGAGCAACATCGTGTTAGTCTTGCGGGGCAACATCGCGTCAAAGCACCTCACGAAAACAGGCTTAGGCGTGAAGGAGAGACAGTTTACAATGCAGAGTAAGGGCGCGATCCAGAGGTACAGGCAGTGAGTTCGCTCAAAACATCTTCAGAACCCGCATTACCGACCAATACTTGGATCGCGGCATCCTGGGAAGACTATCTTCAAATGGTTGCCAAGCCAACGCTGGCCAAAGCCAAAGGCTATTATCATCACAACCACATGAGGATTGAAATGTCACCCGTTGGCCATGATCATGCTGCCGATAATGCCCTCATTGATTTTGCTGTGCAACTGTTTTGTACCCTGCGGGGGATTGCTTTTAGAGGATTGGTGAATTGCAGCTATCGTCAGGCAGGGGAGCGGGAATGCCAACCGGACTCATCCTATTACCTCCAAGAACAGGCACAAATGATTCCTTGGGGCACAACGATTGTGGATTTAAACCGCTATCCTGCGCCGGATTTAGTGATTGAGATCGCGGCTAGTTCGCTATTGGATGATCAGGGCAATAAGCGTGCCTTGTATGAGGTGCTGGGGGTCAAAGAATATTGGGTTGTGGATGTCCAGGCGATGACGGTGTTAGCCTATGCCCTCACCCCCCAGGGTAGCCAGCGGCTTGATGTTTCACAGGTTTTAGGTGGCTTGCCGATGGCGTTGCTGGCTACGGCACTGGAGCGTAGTCGGCATCAGGATCAAGGACAGGTGGGGGCTTGGCTGTTGCAAGAGTTTTCAGGAGCATAGCCCGTTTTTTTGTATATACTAACGAGAAATACTAGAAGCATGACAAAGACTCTAGCCGAAGATATTGACCGCTTGATTCAGAATATTGCCCGAATGTACGCAACAGAAGGCAATGCTAAATTGGTGTCAATCTTGGCTAACGCGAAGATTAAGGCAAAGATAACCGGCTACGACAACTGGAATGGTGATACAGATTTGTACACCATCTATATAGATATTCCTCGTCATATCTTTACTGAAATTCAAAACGAGATTGAGTATATTACAGAACAGCTAACTGAGAAGTTCTCTGTGTTCATACATCACTATGATTGCACATGGATCGAGCGCATACACATAGCCCCCTCCATGATCCAAATTGATGATTGGCAGCAGAAGGCACTAGATTGGCTTGCTGGTAAAGGCATTACTAATCAAGGGCGTGTTAGGTCAGACAATATCGCGAATCGAAAGCAAGATGGTTTGCTCTTTCGTTCTCAGAATGAAATCCACTTCTACAATGCTCTCAAATCAAAAGGTGTTGCCTTTGCTCCCCTGCCAGTGTTTCTCCGTGGTGGGGAAACTTACTCTCGAATAGAACCTGATTTCATTATCGTGAAGGATGGTATTACTATGTGTGTTGAAATTGATGGGGATACAGTACATAATGAGACCCCAGCAGAAGCAAACTCTCGAACTCGTGTTTTAACTAACGAGGGTGTTGTAGTTGAGAGATTCTCCGCCAGTGAATGCTCAGATATTTCTAAAGCGATGAAGTTAGCGGATCATGTTATTGAATTACTACGCAAACATAAAGAAAATCGGTCTTGATATAGCGATCGCACTTCTTATCGGATACGTTAATAGGGGAATGATTTATCAAAAAATAAATAATTATTGCTCCTACGCAACTCACCAAAACCCTTTGCGCAAGTAGCTGAAAGTCAATAATGAGGTAATTAGAAACGAAGGGATAAACGATGACAGGTCAACTTAAACAAGCCATTCAGATTGCCCAATCGCTCTCGTTGGCAGAACAGCTAGAGTTGCTGCAAGCCCTCTCGGATATCATTCAGCAAACTCATTCCCAAAACACACAGACTCAACCCACAGAATACAATACGGGTTTCTCTACGGAAAGTTTGCAGAGATCCTGGCAGCAGGCAATGGCAGGCGAAACCTTGCCCCTTTCTCAACTCTGGGATGGTGATGAAGATTAATCTCACACCTGACCAAGAACGCTTTATTCAAACCAAGCTACAAACAGGTAAATACCGCTCCGCCGAAGAGGTCTTGGAGATTGTATTGCGGCTATTAGATGAATTACGATCGCGCCGAAGCTGAATCAGCGATCGCCGATCTTGTAGGGTGCGTTCCTTAATGCAACTCTTGCTACTCCACTGAATAGATTTCTGGGAACGCACCATGCTCATGCTTGAAGCAATCGATCGCAGTCTAACAACGCCCATGCACCCGACCGTTGAGAGGTTATTTGATGAGTATTCAAGGATATCTGCGGCGGGTGAACGGGAACGTTATACGCTGAAATAGTTTGCAGCGGGGTGATAGGTGACGATCGCAGCGCGATCGCTGATCATGTAGGGTTAGCAGGAGAGTGATTTATCAATCAATCGATAATCTCTGTTCCTGTGTAACGCACCAGATCCTTTTTGAAACCAACCATAAAAATCCATGAATTACCGAGATATCATTACCGTTGAACCTCAGAAGCGCGGTGGTAAACCTTGCGTCCGTGGCTTACGGATCACGGTTTATCTTAAAATGTGCAAAGAAGACTCCCACTATAAAGCGAGTCCGAGTAGAGTTACCGAAGGTAACGGCGGACGTGCCTTTTAGTGGCGAGATGAATTTGCACCAACAAACAAATCGAGCGACAGCGAGTCCTTTA
>NZ_JAQMTY010000208.1 GCF_028330765.1 Spirulina subsalsa CS-330
GTGACGTAAGCCTCGTAGGTGACGAAAGTCAGGGACAGATTCGAGGCAGGAGAGTAAGGGTAGTTCCATGAGGATATCCCAAGAAAATACTAGAGATATCCTCATTATCATTTTTCTCTCATCACAAGGAATCAGCCCTACTCTCCCTAGGGGAGAGGGAACTGGAACAATGGATCGGCTCCCCTCGCCCTCTGGGAGAGGGGTTGGGGGTGAGGGCTATCAAGTCAGTCAACCAGAGTCGGCTAACTCCGCACCGGCCGGAAGGGACTTAAAAAATTCACCAACGGGTAAATATTGCGCGACTGAATCCAAAGCCGCCCCTCACCCCGGAAGCGACAGACCAAACCCTCACCCCCTAAAATTCCCGTGCGTAGCCCTTTAAACGACAACCCCCCCAACATTTCCACCTCGTACTTTAGAGACGACTCAAACGCCACCACATAGCCCGTATCCACCACATAATCCCCCGCCACCGGCACTTCCACAATGCCGCCATAGGAGCTAAACCACACGGAACCCTGCCCCGTGAGACGCAGTAAAAACAGCGATTCGCCACTAAAAAAGCCCTTAAACCCTTGGAATTGGCTATCCACATCCACCGTGGGGCTACAGGCGACAAATCCCGACGACTGCACCATCAGAGCTTGATTATCGGTTAAAGCGTAATGTTGCACATCCCCCGGCACGCCCGGCGACACATAGAGTTGTCCCGCCTTGCCCTGGGCAGTGAACTCGTTCATAAAAATTGACTCACCCCCCACCATGCGCTTGATCCCCTGCATCATGCCACCGCGCACTTTGGTCGCCATGGTGATGCAACTATCCATCGCTGCCATGGCTGAGGCTTCCACAACAATGCTTTGATTCGCTTGGAGGGTGAGGACGAGGGCAGCGTAGGCGGGGGAATGTTCGATGTCGTAGACAAATTCGGATTTGTTGAGTTCCATAAGTTGAGTTCCATAATTCTAGGCGGTGAACGATTGGGGGTTAACGAGGGGGCAGCTTACTACCGACAGCGCGGCCAAAATTGTAGTTGTTGTGGGTTTGGCAGTACACTTTGCCGTTGCCTTTAAATCGACAGACAAAGCCTTCACCGCCGAGAAAGGCCCCCAGCCAGCTACTCCCCGGCTTGCTAATTGAAAAGGTGAGGCTTTTCTCAAAGGCGACAATATGGCCGGTATCGACGATGTATTCACCATCAACATCAATTTCGTAAATGCCGCCGAAGGAGGTGAGCAGAACTTGACCGCGACCGCTGATATCGAGCCAAAAGAGACTTTCCCCGGAAAAGATGGATTTAAAACCCTGGAAGCCGAGGTCAATGTCTACCCCACTTTCACTGGCGAGATAGGAACCGGATTGAACCACGAGTTCACTTTGGCTCAGGTCGTAGATCAATAAATCCCCCATCAGTTTGGGGGAGAGGAAGATTTCGCCGGTAATGGGGGTACGAAAGACGCTGAGGAAGAGGGATTCTCCTGCGAGGACACGCTTGAGACCGCCGAAAACGCCGCCGCCTTTGCCACGTCGGAGGGTGGTGCTGGCGTTGATGTGGCCGCTCATGGCGATCATGGCTCCGGCTTGGGCGACGAGTTCTTCACCGCCGATCAGGGTTATTTTTGCGATCGCACTATCGGGCTGATGTAGTAATTCAATCTCCATCCTGTTTAACTCCTGACATTTATCTCAACTTCGGACGGAGGAAGCGCACCAACCCATCCACACTGCGGGACTGCATATAAATGACCCCCGTCCCTTTGAGGTGATTCACCAACCCTTCCCCAGAGGTCAACGAGCCAATAATGCCCTTGGCAAACCGGACATTGAGCTTAATTTGCGGCTCGTAGGCGACGAGATGCCCGGAATCGACAATAAAATCCTGCGTGATTTGGCGTTTCGTCAGGCCGCCGTAAGCTCCGAAAAAGACTAAGCCTTTGCCGTTGCTTTCCACTTGCAGCTTAAACAACCCTTCCCCGGCCAACCAACTGTTAAACCCGGCCCACTTCACCCCCAGCTTAATCCGGGCGGTGCTGGCGATATAGGCCCCCGGTTGCAGACAGAGGGCCGCCTGTTGTTGGCCGTCGAGTTGAATCACTTCCATGTCACCAATGATCGATTGGGTGAGGACAAGACTCAGCGGGCCATCGGTGCGATTGATAAAGGTATTGGTAAAGAGGGTTTCACCGCCAAATCCGGCGCGGAGCAGGGCGGGAATCAGACCGCCACTAAACTGGGTGGTCATGGTTAGACCCGCATCCATGCTGGCCATGGCTCCGGCTTCGGCAATGATCCGCTCGCCCGGATCAAGGGTGATGAAGATGGCGGCAAAGGCGGGTTTATAGCGGATCTCGTATTTCACCGCTGTGTTACTCCTGATCGTGTGATTGCGTTGGTCTTTCCCTGTTGTACAGCAGAGTGGGGAATTTCTTAGTCTTTTTTAAGAAACGCTACAGTTTGCAAGTTGGTGGGGAAGAGCGATCGCACCGAGTCTGTCCCGAAAATCCGCTGCATCCAGTTTATTGGGGCTTGAGCTTGACCCTGAGTTGCTCCACTTGGGCAGGGGTGAGGCCGGTGAGGTCGCTCAAGATTTCGTTGGATAGGCCGTTTTGAATGCCTGCGATCGCCACCTGTTCTTTGGCCAGGGCAATTCCTTCTTCTCGCCCTTCTTCTCGCCCTTCTTCTCGCCCCTCCTCACGAGCCGTATCAATGGAATTCTTCAAATCTCGGTAATATTTGAGACTGTTTTCATAGGATCGAACCTGCTCAGAATTGAACTGGGCAATTTCTGCCACCGCAAAGAGTTTTTGAAACACTGATTCTTGGAGTATTTCAGGGATTTCGTCAATTTGAGTGAGATTGCGTAGGATATACAGCCATTTTTCAAAGCGGGTTTCTAGCTCTTCAATTGTTTTGGTGAACTTGGGCATTTCCAAGTAGATAAACGTGAGCTTGTCATAAAATACCTTGCAAGTGTCGATATCGGTGAGCTTCACATCATAGCGATATTTGTGGGGTTCATGTTTATCCTCATCAAAGACAAAATCCAAAATCGCCACCGTATAAACTGCGTTGAGTTGATAGTCCCACTTTCCTTGCTGGGCTTGCTCTCGAATCGGGAATGTCGAATAGTAAACCGTGCGATCTTTGAAAAAGTTTTGCTTCGTTTTTTGCAGTTCAACGATGAACTTTTCGCCCCGTTCATTTTCACAATAGAGGTCAAAAATAGCCTTGCGATCGAGACTTGTATCCCCTAATTGCTCATTTTTGATGTAGCTCAAACTGATGATCTCGCCCTGTTCTTCCCGAAGTAGTTCATTCAGGAAGTCGAGGAGTAGATCTTTGTTGGGTTCTTCACCGAAGATTTTTTTAAAACCATAATCGGTGAAGGGGTTAATATATTTTTCGGTGAAGAAGTACATCGGGTTACACTCCGTTAAAACAAAATCCCCTCATCATCGCTGACAATTTCCGCTTGCACCGGGGTCGCGTCCTCCTCTGGCTCAAGGTCGGCCGCTTCGTCGGGGGACGAGACCACTTCAGCCTGAGTGATCACCGGATCAGCCCTGACCTCCGGGACGGGATCAGGTTCGGCCTCGGTGGGCGGCGGTGGGGCTGGGGTGGATTTCGTCAGCACCAATTCCTGATCGACACAATCAACGCGCACCGTATCCCCTTCCCCAAAGGTATTTTCAAGGATTTTCGTGGCCATGGGGTTTTCCAGTTCACGCTGAATCGCCCGCTTCAGGGGACGTGCCCCATAGACCGGATCATAGCCTGCCTCAACCAGATGATCTTTAGCGGCTTCGGTGAGTTCGAGGGTGATCTGTTGTTCGTCGAGGAGTTTGCGGATGCGCTGGAGTTGAATCGAGACAATTTGCCGCAACTCTTCGCGCAGCAGGGGTTTAAAGACGATGCGCTCATCGATGCGGTTGAGGAATTCCGGGCGGAAATAGCCCCGGAGGATTGCGTCCATGTCTTTGCCGCCGCCGACGATGCTTTTCGCGGCTTGGGGGGTGCGATCGCTCTCCGGAACCATTTCAGCAAGGATGTCATGGAGCAGGGCTTCCACTTCTTGGGGGGTAACGGGTTCATCCAATTGCGTTCCGACTTGGAGCAGGCTTTGGTGTTGGGCTTGGAGGAGTTGGCCGATCCGTTGGCGCAGTTTGCGATCGAGTTCTTGTTTAACGGGGCGGGGGGGTGCGATCGCATTTCCCAAGATCACATCGCTGCCGATATTACTCGTCATCACAATAATCGTATTGCGGAAATCCACTACGCGCCCCTGAGAGTCCGTCACGCGCCCATCATCGAGGATTTGCAGCAGGATATTAAACACATCGCGATGGGCTTTTTCCACTTCATCGAGGAGGACGACGGAATAGGGACGACGGCGCACTGCTTCGGTAAGTTGGCCGCCTTCTTCGTAGCCGATGTAGCCGGGGGGCGCACCCACGAGGCGCGAGACGGTGTGTTTTTCCATGTATTCCGACATATCGAGGCGCACCATTGCATCATCGCTGTCGAAGAGGAGGGCGGCGATCGCTCGTGCCAATTCCGTTTTTCCCACCCCAGTCGGCCCCATGAACAGGAAGGAACCAATGGGACGGTTGAGATCCTTCATCCCCGCCCTTGCGCGTCGGATCGCCGCCGAAACAGCAGACACCGCCTCATCCTGACCGATCACCCGCTCGTGTAATTGGCCTTCAAGTTGCAGTAACTTTTGCTTTTCCGACTCCATCAAGCGCGTCACCGGAATCCCCGTCCAGCGAGCTACCACATCGGCAATATCGCCTTCGGTCACTTGTTCGCGGAGAAGGGCGCTGCCTTGGTTTTGGCGATCGAGGAATTCGGCCTCTTTGGCTTCCCGCTCCTGCTGGAGTTGCTCCCGTTCAAATTTGAGTTGATAGGCGCGGTTTTGGTCGTAGTCCCGCAGGGCGCGTTCCACTTGGAGGCGCAGTTTATCCTCTTTTTCTTTGAGACTGTTGATCTCGTCGAGCATCTGCTTTTCGGCTTCCCACTGGGCAGCGAGGCCGGTTTGCTTGGCTTCGAGTTCGGTAATTTCTTGGTTGATGCGGCTTTGGCGGTCTTTGGAGGTGGGGTCACCCTCTAGGGAGAGTTTTTCCATCTGCAATTGCATGATCCGCCGATCGAGGCTTTCGAGTTCCATCGGTTTGGAGGTGATCTCCATTTTTAACCGGGCGGCGGCTTCATCGACAAGATCGATCGCCTTGTCGGGGAGGAAGCGATCGCTAATATACCGATGGGACAGGGTTGCGGCGGCCACCAGGGACGAATCGGTAATCTTCACGCCATGATGCACTTCGTAGCGTTCCTTTAACCCCCGCAGGATCGAGATCGTATCCTCAACGCTGGGTTGGCGCACATAGACCTGTTGAAACCGACGCTCTAGGGCGGGATCTTTTTCGATATGGTTGCGATATTCATCGAGGGTTGTCGCCCCAATACAGCGCAGTTCTCCCCGTGCCAACATCGGTTTGAGCAGATTCCCCGCATCCATGGCCCCGGCGCGATCGCCCGCCCCCACCACCGTATGCAGTTCATCAATAAACAGAATCGCGCCGCCATCGGAATGGGTCACTTCATGCAACACCGACCGGAGGCGATTTTCAAACTCACCGCGATATTTTGCCCCCGCGATCAAGCTGCCCATATCCAAGGAAACCAGTTGACGATTTTTCAAAGATTCCGGCACATCGCCATTCACCATCCGCTGGGCGAGACCTTCAGCGATCGCCGTTTTCCCCACCCCCGGCTCCCCAATCAACACCGGGTTATTCTTCGTCCGCCGCGAAAGGACTTGAATCACACTGCGAATCTCCTCATCCCGTCCAATCACCGGGTCAAGTTTCCCCGCCCGCGCCCGCTCGGTGAGATCAATCCCATATTTTGCCAGGGCTTCGTACTGTTCTTCGGGGTTTTGTTCGGTCACTTTTTGGCTACCCCGGACGGCTTTAATCGTGGCTTCGATATCCTGGGGGTCAAGATTAAATTTACGGAACAGTCGCCGCCCCAAGCGGGCATCTTCAGCGAATCCCACCAAAAGATGCTCCACCGCAATGTAGCTATCCTCCCAACTGCTGCGAGAGGCTTCGGCGCGATCGAGCATCACATCCAAGGCTCGCCCTAAATACAGTTGATCCACATAGGGAAACCGTTGTTGACCGTTCACGAAGGTTTCAACCTGTTGTTTAAACGCCCCGATTTCAATGGCGGCCTTGTCTAGAATCCGTTTGGTTAACCCATCTTCCTCTAGAAGAGCCAAAATGACGTGTTCTACTTCAAGCTGCTGATTCCCACAGCGGCGGGCCACTTCCTGCGATCGCACAATCGCATCCCAAGCCTGTTCTGTAAATTTACTTGCGTCCGTTGGCTGCATACTCCTCTTCGTGGGCAATTTAGCACCCTATTGTATCAGTGTGCTCGGTGTCAGGGTCGGAAGGGGCGCGATCGTGCTTCCTAAGCTTCCAGCCACCTCAACAACTCACCCACCGTTAACCACAATGCCTGGGCAAACTCAGGAACGGGCAACCGATCATCATCACAATCACAAACGCGGGGCATTTGATCCGGCGTGAACACCCACACTTCTGATATATTCTTGGGCGGGCTGGGTTGCGGGTCGCTGCAAAAATTCAGCGAGTGCGATCGTTTGCTCAGAGGTGGGCATCATGAATTTACACCTGTTCCATACCCTGTATGCTTGCGAATATGCGGCGGGTGAAAGGCAAGCACAATGCAATCTTTCGGAACTCCCTCGGCGACAAGTTCATCTGTGATGCCGTGGTCTAGTCCGTCGTGATGGAGCCAGATTTTTTGGTCGCGAATTTCAGCATCAAAAATGAGATTATGAATGCGTTGAATGCCCTGCCAACCTTCATCAATGATCAAATAGCGTGTTTGGTCTTGGCTGATAATCAGTTGGATGGAGGTTTCACTATTTCGATTCAAAATGTTGCAATATTCCTGAAGAATAGTGAGCAATACTCTACGATGTTGATCGACAAAAATCAAGGTATCCATTATTGCTCACCCTAAAACTTGAAACTTTCATTTAGTCCAAAGCTTTCTCTCGCCTATAAGCCCAAATTGCCCATGCAAATCCTACAATTGCGGTCCAAAGTAACCAGCCAATATCAACGAGCTTATGTAAAACTGGCTGAGCTTGGTTATTAAATAATAAGTCTGAATAATGAAAGAATGGTGAAAGTGGCAGAAAATCTCGTATTATATTCGGTAAATTTGGTAGAGGAACTACACCCAAAAAACTCACGAGAAGAAAGATAGAAATAGTCGCTCCGCTGCTTTTTGGATTCAGCGTGTATCCCACAGCAAAAAATAGAATCTCAAAGGGAATCAGCCCCAACAAGATCAGAGTAAATTTTAATATCCACCAAGATAGAGGATAACCAATTTCACCGTGTTTGAACCACTCTAACCCTAACAATGTATAGAAAAGAACTATTGATAATGCATTTGTTGTCAGAACCTTAGCGATAATATATATGCCTGGTGGTAGAGGTGTAACTCTAAGTAATTTAGTCCATCCTTGTAAACGCTCATTAGCAATTTCTAGTCCTAACTTGTCAATAAAAATTAGAATTGAAATCAATAAACCAAAAAACAAAAAAACAGATTCATTTTCACTAGGAGACAAACTGTTTACTAATATAGGTGCTGTAGAAATCGTTATAATAGATATTATGAAAACCCAGTTTCGGATGAGTGAGAGAAATTCAATGCGAAGTTGTGCTATTAGCATTCGTAAAAGTTCACTCATGATATAGTTAGCTTCCCTTCCTTCAGTAATAAACGCTTTGTCACTAAATTTAAAATCGGGTCTAAGCTCTGTTCCTGTTCATGAGTCACTAAAAGTACCGATTTACCATCTTTACAAAAATCGTGGATTTTGTGTAATAACTTGAGTTTTGACTTTTCACTTAAAAAAACAGTTGGTTCATCAAGAATCAGTAAGTCGGGATTACCTGTGATCGCTAAAGAAAAATATAGTAATCGCTCCTGTCCACCCGATAATTCAGAAGCCCAAGCGTTACGATTTTCACCTAAGCCACAAAAATCCAATAAAGTCTGTTTATCTAGCGGATCAGAATAGTAGGCACGAATGAGATCAATTAACTCATCTACTGTAATGTGATTAGGCGCTGTCGTTTTCTGTAACATCACACCCACTTTGGATCGAGAAACTGCTTGCTTAGGTGAGTGTCCCATCATGACTACATTCCCTTTGCTAGGTTTCTTTAAACCCAGTAAAATGTTAATCAGTGTACTTTTCCCTGACCCATTTTCACCCTTTAATACTACGAATTCACCTGATTCGACAGAGAAATTTATTCCATCTAATATTTTTATTTGCTTCCCATTCTGCCGATAAGTTTTATGTAGATTGCATACATCAATCATTGTATTCATAACTATCCCCAAACCTGCAAGATTAACCAAACAAATAAACCTATCAAGGCGGCTGGAGTAAAAGCTAAGCTTCCCAAGGTCACCGCTAAGACAGAGCTTAGACCTGCTGAAACCAGAGCAGATAGCTTCAAGCATATAACACTTCCACCGACTAGACAATTTGGATTGTCTCCACCGAACGGAAGAAAGATGCTAATGATAACTAGGCTGATAGGAATGACAACCGAAAACATGATTGGTTTTGCAATTCCAGGAGGAACACTAAAATCAAAATTGACACCGATCTTGACATCTTCAGAACGATGATCCTCGGAATTCTCAGGTTGGTTCGCTTCTATATTAGGCAGTTCAGATTCTTCAGCTTGTGACATTAGTTATGCTTGAAACAGTACATTTTTTACATTTTCTAGACAGACAGAAAGTCATATCCTTGGTGCTTTTTTCCAATCAATTTGGCTGAACCATGAATTTGGATGGGTGAGATGCCACCACTTACCATGCTTCTTTGAAGATTGCTGATGCTCTACAAATGGAACTTCAGAATGCTGAATGAGCCAGGTTGAAAAGATCAAGACTAATGTGAATATCGAAAACATTAGCCAAGATACAACTTGGAAAATATTTATTTTCTGTGAGAACATTTTTAGAAAGAACAGACAGTTTCAGGGCGGATATTTCTCCGTACACCTTTAAGTAAAAATAGTAATATTGGCGTAATCAACATGGTCAGAGTCGAAACATAAATTCGTTAATGTTTACCCACTGTTACAGCCCCGATCGCCCCGCCCGAAAAACCTGCTCCGCTGTGAGATCTAACGCCGGAAACAACGCCGACTTAACCCGATCCTCACCCTGAAACAACGCCACCTGATATTCTCCCTGCACTAACGAACACACCGTTAACGTCGGCACTTTGGGTGAGCCAATGTATCGCTGCGCCCCCAACGCCTTGTAATCCACCAGCCAATATTCCGGAATGCCCATCGCCTCATAATCACCCAACTTTAGCGTGTAATCATCCCGCCAATTCGTGCTGACCACCTCAACCACTAGCTGAATACTTGGCCCCGCCATCACCGTCGAAGCCCGTTCCCATAAAGGCTCCGTTTCCAAGGCTGCCCAATCCAAGATTGTGATGTCTGGCACATAGCCCGCCGCTGGCCGATCTGGCTTTACCACACAGGTTGTCGGGATCACCCAATCCAACTGCCGCTGCTGAATCTGTACGCCGAATTGCAACGAGAGAAAGCCAGCGATTAATTTATGTTGACCCCGTGGACGCACTGGAATCACCTCCCCTTCAATGAGTTCGTAGCGATCGCCCCGCTCCGGATAGGTGGCAATGAAGTCGTCAAAGGATCGAGCTGTTGTGAACGCTTGTACCATCAGCCATAGCCTAACAAGATACTGTTGATCTTATCGGAAAACTAAATGAGCGATCGCACCCACCAGCAGCACTGCCCCCGCGATCGCACTCGCACCCACGGGCATCAGTTCCGCCTGACGCTGGGCGATCGCCACAAACGCCCAAATCAACACCCCCGGATAAACACCATCGCGGTAATAGAGAGCGATCGCAATCCCCAACAGGGTCGCCACCCCCACCATCACACAAGCCCACACCGCCGCCCCAAACCCCAACTCCGTCCAACCGGAACTATAGAGCGCCGTCGCCCCATTCACCACCGTCGCCACGCTGATCCAGCCAAAATACAAACTCAACGGGTAATCCACAAACCAGCGCTCGCGTCCCTTGCTCTGCCCCCCGTCACGCCATTGACCATAGCCCCAGATCAACGCCGCCAAAATTACCCCCATCGCCACCATCGATCCCCAAAAGAGACGGGAGAGAAAGAGAAAGACCCAGACAATCTGCGCCACGGAACTGAGAATGAGGGCATGGCGTACCGGGTTGAGGTCGGCGCGATCGCGCTGTCTCGGCAGGAGTTGATAGACCCCAAAGGTAATCAGTCCCAGATAAATCACCCCCCAAATAATGAAGGCGTAATTGGCAGGGGTGATCACCACTTCTCCAAAGGTATTGTTAGAAATTGCCCCAATGGATTCACCGCCAATCGGGTCAATATTCGACCAAGCATTGACCGCAAAGGTCACCAAAATCGCCAACAGTGTTAGAGCGGGGTGGAGCAGAGTGAAAGTAAACTTCATAGCAAATTCAGCGCATAGACCGTCTCTATTCTGGCAAATGACGCTAATGGGGGGCGATCGCCCAGTGGCAGAACAAGGGGCTGAAGGCCCTTGCCTGTTCTTGGTGTCTTTATAAATACTTCTGCAAAATCACTGCTAATTTTTCTTTGGTGGCTGGGGGCGCGGTATTGAGTGGCGTGAGAATCGCGTATTTGAGGGCGCTGTGGGCATCGGATTGAGGGGGATTCGCTGCCAATTGGGCCACGGTGGCTTGAATCACCTGTTGGGCGTGGCTGGCGTTGCGGTGGAGGTGATCGAGGATCATTTCAACGGTGACGCTGTCGTGATCGGGATGCCAACAGTCGTAATCGGTGACGAGGGCAAGGGTGGCGTAGGCGATTTCCGCCTCGCGTGCGAGTTTGGCCTCGGTGAGGTTGGTCATGCCAATCACACTTGCGCCCCAACTACGGTAGAGGTTCGATTCGGCCTTGGTGGAAAAGGCGGGGCCTTCCATGCAGACGTAAGTGCCGCCGCGATGGAGATCTACATCCGTGAAATTCGCGGCTTCGACGGCATCGCCTACAATTTTTGCCAACTGGGGACAAACCGGATCACCAAAGGCGATATGGGCGACGATGCCCGCTTCAAAAAAAGTGGCTTGGCGGTGTTGGGTGCGATCGATGAATTGATCCGGCACGACCATGTCGAGGGGTTTAATCTCGGCTTTGAGCGATCCAACGGCCGAGGCGGAGATCAGGTATTCCACACCCAATTGCTTCATGGCGTGGATGTTGGCGCGGAAAGGGAGTTCTGAGGGGGTAAGGTGGTGGTTGCGGCCATGGCGGGCGAGGAAGGCGACGGGCGTGCCGTTGAGTTCGCCGGTGATCAAGGCATCGGAGGGGGGGCCGTAGGGGGTGTCGAGGCTGACTTCTGCGATCGCGCTCAGGGCATCCATCTTGTAGAGACCACTGCCGCCAATGATGCCAATTTTGATCGGATTCATGAGCTAATTGAAAGTGAGATGACGTTAACTTAGGTCGATTGATTGCAATCGTTCAAATATTCCCACCAACGATTGAGGGGATAATAGAGCACCGGGGCCCAAAGACTACTCAGAATCGCCGAAGATAGGGCAATGCGCTGATGCTCCGTCCAAACGAGGGCCACATTCCGCAGCCCTTGGATACTGTACTGCATTGCGGTAATCGTTTCGGCCACCACCGCCATCCCAAAGACAATCAGCGCAATGGAAATGAAGTCTTCTTGGATGTAGCGTTGCTTTTGAATCTTAGCGGTGAGAATGCCCACGAGCATGAGGCTAATGATATGGGAGGGGTAAGATAGGAGAATATCGCTTTCAACGCCAGGCATGGAGGGATCAACCGGCATAACGCCATCCATGATGGGAACACCATCAAAGGCCGTCAGTCCATCTTGAATCAAACCGAGGGCAATGCCAGCGATCGCACCTTGAAAAGCATTGCGCTTCACACTCCACACCACCACCCAAATCAGCAGCCAATTCGGCCGAATCCCCAGCAACTCAGTCCCCGGTAAGCGGGTCGGCAAAATCATCAAGCAGATCAACACCGAACCCGCCACAATTAACCAATTACACAGGTTCCGGAACCACGGAGAAAATTCAATAAATCTCAGCACAGTTTGTTGGCAATCCTCAGGATCTAGAGACGACTTTGAAAGGGATGAATCACCACCCACTCCAGATAATCAAAGGGTGCGGTTAGCTTGACGATGACCTCCGGGGCCGGGCTTTTTTCCAGATCCACCGTTTCCACCGAACCCAGGGGAATACCCGGCGGAAACAGATAACTCGCTGGTGATGTGACAATCTTATCGCCGGGCTTCACATCCGGAACCTTGTCAAAAAATTCCATCACCGCTGTTTCTGAGCCTCGGCCCCGGATATAGCCCATATAGCTCGTGCGGGCAATCTTCGCCCCCACTTTGCTCGTCGGGTCACTCGCCAACAGGACACGGCTCGTATTGGGGGTGACTTTAATCACCCGACCCACCAAGCCCCCCGGACTGCTAACCACATATCCCGTCTGAATCCCACTCTCAGAGCCTCGACCGAGGGTAACCTGTTTCCACCAATGATCGACGCTGCGGCCAATGACCGGAGCGGTGATCAGTTCTCCCTGGAAGGATTCACTGTAGTCGAGGAGTTCCTTGAGTTTTTGGTTTTGCTGTTCAAGCTCCACGAGCTTTGTTTCTAACTCAGAGACTCGCGCATCAGCCCAGCGTTCTTGGGGAATCGGGCCGGGCTGAAAGGATTGAACAGCTTGGTAATATAACTCGGAGATAAACGCCCCTTGGGTCTGACGAAGGAATAGGGCGATCGCTAGCACCAAACCCGTTACAAAGAACTTGGGTCCGTAGCGATCCCACCAGCGGCGCACTGTAAACATTAACTCTGCCTCAACAGTCTTGATGTCATTTTAGCGATACAGGCAGGTTTTCCTGCCATCAGTGCAAAATGTCTACATCACGCGAGAGCGACTGCTAAAGACTCGTTCTAACTGCTTAAAGTTCTCCAGCACTCGGCCCGTTCCGAGCACCACACAACTCAAGGGGTCAGCCGCGATATGGGTGACAATGCCGGTTTCATGGCTAATCAAGGTATCAATGCCGTTGAGCAGTGCCCCACCGCCCGCGAGCATAATGCCGCGATCGATAATATCCGCCGCCAACTCAGGCGGAGTCCGTTCTAAGGTGCGCTTCACCGCATCAACGATAACCGCCAAGGGTTCCGACATACTATCACGCACTTCTGTGGACTTAATCGTCACAGTGCGGGGCAACCCAGACAGCAAATGCAAGCCCCGGACTTCCATCGTCAAGTCCTCATCCCCTTGTAAGGGATAGGCCGAACCAATTTGGATTTTGATTTCTTCGGCGGTGCGTTCTCCAACCACCAGGTTATGCACCTTTTTCATGTATTGGGTAATCGACTCGCTGAGTTCATCCCCGGCAACCCGCACAGATTCACTGAGGACAGTACCCTGCAAGCTCAAGACCGCTACTTCTGTGGTTCCCCCACCAATGTCAATAATCATGTTGCCGGTGGGTTCCGCGACGGGTAGACCCGCACCAATGGCAGCGGCAACGGGTTCATCAATCAGGTACACATCCCGTGCCCCAGCTTGGGACGCGGCTTCCATGACGGCACGCCGTTCAACACCGGTGACACCGCTAGGAATCCCAATCACGATTCGGGGGGATACGAGGGTGCGGCCTTCATGGACTTGCCGAATAAAGTGTTTCAGCATCAGTTCAGCCGTATCAAAGTCTGCAATAACCCCATCCCGGAGGGGACGCAGGGCTACCACATTACCGGGGGTACGACCTAGCATTTTTTTGGCATCTTCACCAACGGCTAGGGGTAATTTTAGGTCTTGGTCAATGGCAACAACGGAAGGCTCTTGCAAGACAATCCCTTTTCCAGAGACATAGACCAGGGTGTTTGCTGTCCCTAGGTCGATTCCCATATCTCTGGATAATGTAAAGCGACTAAATATTCCCACGCTTTTTTACGCCCCCAAGTGCGATACTCTACTGGCTAGTTTAGAACTGACATGATGGTCACAATGTAACCGATGTGGATTCTATTATGTTTTCCGTCCCCCGTCTAGTCAAATCGGGTATTTTCCTAGCCGGGGGCCTGGGGAGTGAGGTGATGGGGCGGCAAAAGAACGGATGAGTCAGGGGTTGAGGGCAAAATCCCTTGGGGGCGGGCGGGGGACTCGCTAAAACAGTACAAAAAATCTAAGATAATGAGATCGGCTGAATTAAGCTGAAACCATCAGTTGAACGGTAATCATTACGTAATTTTTAGGAGTTGTTGGGGCGATGAGTTTGAATATTGTGAATTTGGTGGGGCGTGCGGGGGCTGATCCGGATGTGCGCTATTTTGAGTCGGGGTCGGTGTTGTGTGAGTTGCCGTTGGCGGTGGATCGGCGCACGAGTCGGGATGATAAGCCGGATTGGTTTAATCTCAAGATTTGGGGGAAGACGGCGGAAGTTGCGGCGAATTATGTGCGCAAGGGGAAGTTGTTGGGGATTCAGGGCGAGTTGGTGATTGAGACGTGGCAGGATAGCCGCACGGGGACGGAACGCTCAAAGCCGGTGATCCGGGTGATTCGCATGGATCTGCTGGGGTCGAAGCGGGATGATGCGGCGGGGGCGGCAGGCTATACCGATTATGGTTCGGGGGGTGAGTTTTAAGCTTGGGGGCGATCGCAACTCCCCGCCTCGCTGGCCTATTCGCCAATGGGGCTTGTTAAGATACGTTGGATTGCTTTTCTGCCCACGCCTACTCTTTATTGTTATGACTGAACTGATGGATGAACAGACGTTGCGCGATCGCATTGAAACCGTGCGTCAGCGGCGCGGCTTTTTACTGGATCTCCTCGAACAGCCGGATCTAGGGACATTACGCCTGGATGTCAACCAAGCCCTCGAAGAATTAGACGAACTCTTAGAAGAGTATGAGCGGGTTTTTCCGGCTTAGGATTCAGGGTGCGATCGCCCGGTTGATCCTATTCAAGCTGATCCGCCGCGATGCAATGCCGTGATGAAAACCGGACTATGGAGCAGGTGACCCGATGGGGTTAGTCCAGTCCATAATCCGGTTTTTCCGTGGAGGTTACAGCGTTGATTTGTGGGATCGATTCAAAGTTACGTCGAAGGTGAATAGTGCTGATGGTACGGGGTGCAGATGTAGAAGAGTGTCCCGACAAAGCTAAAAGCGGTGGCAATCACTAAACTGCCATTGAGGGGATGGCCATCCCCAAAGGTGGAGAGAATGGTAATGACAAAATCAAAGGCTTGGTGACCCATCTGAACCAGGCCCAAGAGACAGGGCACCATGAAGGAACTGGCCAACACAATGCCAATCAACATCAAGGGCATCACAAAGCTCAACAGGGCTGTGAGAAAACAGGATTGGATGTGATGGTTGGATAAACGCATATCCGAGGAGACTCCTTAGTGCGGAAGTTATTCACCGTTAGCTTCGTTCAAGACGGAGGCGCGAAACGCAAGACCTGATGACAGACTTTGGTGAACTTGCCTCTCACGATAAGGGCAATCTGTGAGGGGAATGGCATTATGTCGCAAATCTTAAGAATTTATTAAATTAGTTCGTAAAGAGAGCCAGATATGGCTGAAGTGACGCAGTTTCGTTAAAACAGTGGGGGAAACGGCTGAGAACGGGTGATGCGATCGCTCAATTGCATTAACGTTTGATTGAGTTTAGTATCTTTTTTCCGTAATTGCGCAATCTTGTCACAACTGTACAAAACTGTGGTGTGGTCTTTACCGCCAAACTCTTCGCCAATGCGGGGCAGACTTAAATTGGTATGTTGGCGCATCAAATACATCCCCACTTGGCGGGCGAGGCTGATTTCCCGGCGGCGAGAATTACTTTTTAGAAGATCTGCTGACACCTCAAACACGGCGGTAATCGCATTTAAAATCGCGTCGGGGGTCGCGTCCACCGTTTCCACGGGGGGATTGAGGACGGGGGCAATGTTTTCCACCATCATCGGTAGCCCGGAAATGGAGGTGTAGGCGATCGTCCGAATCAAAGCCCCTTCGAGTTCCCGAATATTAGAGGTGTAATGAGTGGCGAGATATTCAATCACCGTGCGGGGTAAGCGCACATTTTCGTCGTCGGCTTTCTTTTCAAGGATCGCCATCCGGGTTTCAAAGTCGGGGGATTGGATGTCGGCGATCAGTCCCATGGAAAAGCGTGAACAGAGGCGTTCTTGGAGGCGGGGGATCTGACTAGGGGGGCGATCGGCGGCGAGGACGACCTGTTTTCCGGCTTCGTGCAGGGTGTTGAAGGTGTAGAAAAACTCTTCTTGGGTGTATTCTTTGCCTTCGATGAATTGAATGTCATCCACCATCAACACATCCGCAGCGCGGTAATGCTCCCGAAACCCTTCCATATTGTCTTGGCGGATGGCGGTGATCAGATCATTGGTGAATTTTTCGGTAGAGACGTAGAACACTTGGGTGTGGGGGTTGATTTCGAGGCGATAGTTACCGATCGCTTGCATTAAATGGGTTTTTCCCAATCCCACCCCGCCACAGAGAAAGAGGGGGTTAAATTCTCGGCCCGGCGCTTCCGCCACCGCCAGGGACGCGGCATGGGCCATGCGGTTATTGGCTCCCACCACAAACCGCGAGAAGACGTATTTTTGGTTAAAGGGGGTTTCACTGGGGCGGCTGGTGTCGAGGTCGCGATCGCTCCCCGCCGTCGGTTCAATCCGCCAGCTTTGATCATGGTCTACCTGAGCCGTGGTGATTTGCAGTTCGAGGGAATGGCCGAGAATTTCCGTCACCACCTCACCGATGGGATGGAGATAGTGTTTTTGGAGCCAGTTACAGGCAAACAGGTTCGGTGCTTCGATCACTAAGCTCTGTTCCGTGAGGTGCTTCACCTGAGTTGGCTTGACCCACGTTTCAAAGGTGGGTTGGGTTAAACGATGTTCTAGGCGAGCCAAGACCTCTTGCCACAGTTGCTCAGGAGACATAGGGGATGAAGAGGAGAAAAGGACAAAGGAGAGCGATGAGTTTTGTATCTTAGCCCGTTTAATTAGGGATGGCTAGCATTCTGGGATGAACGGCGGCGGGGTGGGGGGGAATCGATACAATGGGGCTAACTGGATGTGTTGGAGAGAACGGGACTGTGAGCGACGAGCATTTATCAATTTTGTCCTATGAGCAGGCAATTTTACATCAACGGGCGATCGCGATCGCTGACCCCACCATCCCGCCGATCCAGGCCTTAATTACAGCCATGCTCGCCACAGTTCACGCCTCGAATGGAGTCGGCTTGGCCGCCCCCCAAGTGGGGCATTCACTGCAACTGGTGATTGTCGCCTCCCATCCTAACCATCGCTATCCCAACGCGCCAGACTTAGCCCCCTTTGCCCTGATTAACCCGCAGATCCTCGCCCATAGCGAAGACGTGGTGGAAGACTGGGAAGGATGCTTAAGTGTGCCCGATGTGCGGGGGATCGTGCCCCGCTGGCAGTGGGTGCAGGTGGCCTATAGCGATCGCCACGGTCAGCCCCACTGTGACACCTACGACGGCTTCGTCGCCCGCATCATTCAACATGAACTCGACCACCTCCAGGGCATTCTCTTTACCGAGCATCTCGCAGCGGGCGATCGCCACACCGAAACCGACTACCTCGCCAGGATCAAGCCCTCCCTATGCTAGGCTACGGCGTGGATTATCCATCAGGGCTTCATCGTTTGTTTGGCGATCGCATCAGCATTATCCATTGACCCCATGCTAGTTTTCCCACCCGATTCTTGGTCTCTTCAATTCAATGCAACACGATAACGTCACCCACTACGCAGATCTTCTCGCAGCCCTCGGCACACCCGCCCGGTTAACCATCGTGCGTCTCTTAGTAAAAAAATCGCCCCACCCCCTCAGCATCGAACAACTCCAAGAACGCCTCAAAATTCCAGCCTCCATCCTCAACCAGCACCTCAACAAACTCCGCCAACAGGGCATCTTAATCATCCCCGACCCCAACGCAGCCACCCACTACACCGTTGATGTCAATGTCCTAGAAGACCTCCTCGCCTTCTTTTATGCCGAATGTTGTGTGCGGCAGCGTGTGATTGACTGGGGACGAGTCAACGACAAAAAAGAGCGGCTCTTAACCGAAGCCGAAGTCGCCACCGTCGATCAAGAAAGCCTCGAAAACGTGATTGACACCGCCATCTACGATCGCCTCGGTGGCAAAGTCCTCCAAGCCCTCCTCCTCGCCCGCACCGAAGCGATCCGCTCCGGCCATCAACAAATTGGCGCAGAACACCTCCTCCTGGGGCTGATCTTAGAAGGCAGCGGCCTCGCCACCACCGTCTTGCAACAGTGGGGCCTCACCGCATCTGCCATGCGCCAAGTCATCACCCCCCACCCAGACGTAACCGAACCCCCCCAACATATCCCCTTCAGCCCCGAAGCCTCCCACGTCCTCACCCTTGCCCTAGTCGAAGCCAACGAAAGCGGCGATATCTTGATCAACACCGAACATATTTTGGTCGGCCTGATTCGCGCCCTCCAAGAATCCCAAACCCGCAGTCATCCCCTCTCCATCGCCTCTCAATTCCTCGTCCAACTCAACCTCGATCCTGAAACCATGCTCACCACCCTCCAAGATCAGGCATGATTGCCCCCCGCCCAACGGGAAAAAGCCCAGAGCGTCGGCTCTAGGCTTCTAGA
>NZ_JAQMTY010000209.1 GCF_028330765.1 Spirulina subsalsa CS-330
TCGGTGGCTAGTGCCGTTCTTGGAGATATCGTGAGACCCACAGGTCGGACAGGTCATCTCAATAGCCATGAGCTTGTCTCCCTAGTTATCGTAGTTGTGTAGCCTGATTTTCCTCCGTCCCGTGCATTAATGCACTACCCCAAAAGAAACTCGATGCCATCACCGAAAACCTCGAACGCCTCGAATGGTTCGGCCTCATCATCGCCACCACCGAAAACGGCATCCCCACCTGGCACACCGCCGACACAGCAACAGCCGCCTAAGCCATGACGATTCGTTTTGAAATTACAACCCCCCTCGGTTTTCACGTCCGAACCACAGAAACCCACTGGCAAAGGCTCATCATCAAACATCCCGACATCGCCGATCTTGAACAATTCGTGCAGCAAGCACTACACAGTCCTGATGAAATTCGCAGAAGTAGCCGTGATGAATGCGTTTTCTTGTTCTACTCTATCCGTAAGCCCCAACGCTGGGTTGTTGCTGTAGCCCGACAATTAAACGGAGAGGGCTTTTTGATCACCGCCTATCAAACCGACGCAATCAAAGAAGGAGTGACGCTGTGGCCCAAGTAAAAGTCTTCTACGAACCCGAACTCGAACTACTCACCGTTTTTTGGCAAAGCCCCCGCCCGAATCAAATCTGCACCGAACTCGGCAATGGCATCATTTTGATCAAAGATGCCGACAGCGGCGAACCTATTGGCATGGAACTGCTGGCCTATAAACCGGGGGATGCTCGGTTTGACTCCGTGAGTGTTGAAATTGGCACGGCGCAATCGGTCGCCTAACGATGCGCTATTGTAGCCAGGGTTTTGAAAAATTTAAGGCTCTTGCTTGCGCTACGCTAAACCCTAGAAGCTCAACACGCTTAGAAGTCATTGCCATGAAAACACGTCAATTCACTGTCATTGTTCATCAAGAAGACGGGATGTACATTGCCCAATGTCCAGAAGTGGGCACGGTGGATCAGGGTGAAACTCCTGAGGCAGCGATCGCAGGTCTACAAGAAGCCACACGCCTTTATCTTGAAACCTTCCCCCTGCCAGAAACGACACCTCCGCTCGTCACCAGTATGGAAGTCAGCTATGCCTAGGCTGCCTCGTGTTTCCAGTAAGAAAGTAATTCGAGTTCTCAAGGGTCTGGGGTTTCAGTCAGTTCGTCAAACGGGTCATGTTGTTTTGAAAAAAGTAACCACCGATGGTGTGGTGGGCTGCGTTGTACCGATGCACCGTGAATTAAAAATTGGCACGTTAAGCAGCATCCTCAAACAAGCAAAAATCTCACCGGATGATTTTATTGACCATCTTTGAGCGATGTGAAGTTGTTACTCTCCTTGACCCGTGGGATCAAGCGGGAGGGGAGAGCGCGATCGCGCCGTCGGGGGTAAAGTGGCAGGCTTGGGGTTCCGCGAGACCGTTGGCAAAATGGCCCCCCTGATCAGCCCAGTAGAAGCCGAAAAAGAGCGGGTTGGCAGCGGTGGGGTTGAGGATTTTGCCCGCGTAGAGGTTGGGGGCGAGACAGCGGGCGATCGCAGGCAGGGGCGGGAAGGTGAGGGTATCGAGGGGAACCGGATCGGAGTGAAGGTATTAGGTGTCGGTTTCGGGATGTTGGATGATGCTCCCCGTCCCAATCGCGAGATTATCCCAGCGGTGGGGCGCAGGATGGGGGGTTAATGCTGGTGCTGGGAGGGCGTGCCAGCCCCAAGCCGTTCGCACCGCATGGCCAACAGTGGCGCGATCGTGGCGGCGTTCGGGATTGTAGCCACAGGCCGCCGGATCTGCCTGGAGATAGAACAAATGCAAGGTTTCCCCCTGCCAGGCAAACCAAAAATCCCAAATATACCGATTCAGCGGAAACCACGCCACGCCCTATCCCTCCTGTTGACAGCGATCGCGCAATAGAGCATCAGCATACCGAATGAACGATGGGATAGCGGGGGAGAGTCGTGATCAGGAACGCTCAAGGCTGACTATGTCGCCGCCTTGAGTCGTTAGGAGAGCAATGCAGGCGATCGCGGCGCGGCGATCTTAGCCCCGTAGCCAGCGCACGGCATCTTTGGCGTGATAGGTGAGAATCAAATCAGCCCCGGCACGTTTAAAGCTGGTGAGGGTTTCGAGCACCATCCGCTCTTCATCAACCCAGCCGTTGAGGGCGGCGGCTTTGACCATGGCATATTCCCCCGAAACATTGTAGGCAGCAACGGGGAGATTCGTCATTTCTTTAACGCGCCAAATGATATCCATATAGGCCAGGGCGGGCTTGACCATCAGCATATCTGCGCCTTCTTGGATGTCGAGTTCCACTTCTTTGAGGGCTTCGCGACCGTTGGCGGGGTCCATTTGGTAGGTGCGGCGATCGCCAAATTGAGGCGAGGAATCGGCGGCATCCCGGAAGGGGCCATAGTAGGCCGAGGCATATTTCGCCGCGTAGGACAGGATCGGAATCTGGGTAAAGCCCGCCTCATCGAGACCCTGGCGAATGGCAGTGACAAACCCATCCATCATCCCGGAGGGGGCGATAATATCGGCTCCGGCCTTGGCTTGGGAGACGGCGGTTTTTTTGAGGAGTTCGAGGGTGGGATCATTGAGGACGCGGCCGGTGAGATCGCCCACTTCGAGATAGCCACAATGGCCGTGGCTGGTGTATTCGCACAGGCAAGTGTCGGCGATGACGGTGAGACCTTCGACAGCTTCTTTAATGGCGGTGGCGGCTTTTTGGACGATGCCGCAATCATGCCAGGCTCCGGTGGCTTCGGTGTCTTTGCTGTCGGGGATGCCGAACAGAATCACGGCGGGAATGCCGAGGTCGCGCACTTCTTTGGCTTCTTCGACGATTTTGTCGATGGAGAGTTGATAGACCCCCGGCATTGAGGTGACCTCGTTGGCGATGCTCTCACCGGGGACGGCAAAGAGGGGATAGATGAGATCATCGGCGGTGAGGGTGTTTTCGCGCACCATCCGGCGGAGGGGGTCGGTTTGGCGCAGGCGGCGGGGGCGATGGGTGGGAAACATAGGAAAATTTTTAAAAGTTTGCTTAATTCGATTGCATTAAGGTTAACAGTGTAGGGCGATCGCATCCCTTCCCGGTTGCGATCGCCCCAGCTTGAAACGTTTTGTAACGTTTAACCGGGTCGGGATTACCAGTCGCTAGAATCCACCAATTCCAAACCGGGCGAGTTGAGAATTTCCTCTCCCCCCTGCCAGACTAAAAGCGTGGTGGGAGCGTCCCCGTTTTCCGTCAATTCCGTGGAGAGGGTGTAGGCATAGTCGCCATTTTCCCAAGCCATATTACAGATCCCATTGCGGCAGATCGTCACGCCCCCATCGAGGGCCAAGCAATTGCCTTGGGTATCACAGCCGTAATAGGTGAGGCCCCCCGTCCCATTCACCCCGTCCCAACTGTCCAACTGGCCGATCGTCACCGTCCATTTCCCATTACTCAACACCTGCCAACTGTCCCCCAACATCACCGTATCGGTGATCAGGGTTTCAACGCGGGTTTTGCCGCAGGGTTCGGCGCTTTCACAGTCGGCGACATTTTCGTCACTGTAGACAAAGCGCACGGTTTGATTGATCAGGGCATCATTGCGATCGCAAATCTCAAACCCCGCCCCAATCTCAAACACCTGCCCCTGACGATCCATCACCGTCGTGTAGCACATCAGATCACCAGTTTGGGTTGCGGTAATCGCGCCAATGCTGGGGTAGCCACGATCTTCAGGAAGCACGGCTTCTTCGGCGGCGTTTTCCGCCTCCTGTTCTGGGGTGAGGGTCGGGGTCTCGGCAGAGGTCGCGGCGATTTCGGTCTCGTCTTCCACGAGTTCTTCTGTGACAGCCTCCGACTCTCCAGCCGGCGTTGTGGTATTGGTGCTCGATCCACAACTGCTCAACAACAAAACTAGGGCGATCAAGCCCGTCATCATCCATGGTCGCTGCATCATAAATTTAGTATCCCAGAACATTGTTTTCTCTCTGATCGCGAATGACGCACCCCAAAGCTTATTCCGGACGCATCGGGCGCATCCGTCGCTGCATGAAAAAGCGCACAAAGAGCTTTTCCCCTTCCACCCAGAGGAACATCAAACTACTAAACCCGAAACAGATCAGCAGTTCCTCTTGGGTCAGCACACTCGTCCCGAAGAAATCACGCAGAACGGGCACATACACCAGCATCAGTTGCAATGCCGTTGTGCCAATCACCGCCGCGAGCAGCGCCACGTTGGAAAACGGATTCATTTCAATGGTGAGTTGGGTGTACGATCGCGCCGCCAAGGCATGGCCCATTTGCGCCAAACAGAGGGTGGTAAACACCATCGTCCGCCAACTGTCGGGATGGGTTTCATACATCCACACCATCAGCACAATCGAGAAAATCGCAAAGACAATCCCAATCCGGACAATATACGACCCTAGCCCCCGCGCAAAAATACTCTCGTTGGGATGAAACGGGGGACGCTGCATCACATTGGGTTCGGCGGGTTCGACGGCCAGGGCGAGGGCGGGTAAACCATCGGTCACGAGGTTCATCCAGAGGATTTGCAGCGGGGTGAGGGGTATAGAGGACAGGCCGAGAATGGGGGCAGCGGCAATGGTGATCACTTCGCCGACGTTACTACCGAGGATGTATTTAATAAAGCGGCGAATATTGGTATAGACGACGCGCCCTTCTTCGGTGGCGGCGACGATGGTGGCAAAGTTGTCATCAAGCAGGATCATGTCGCTGGCTTCTTTGCTGACATCAGTGCCGGTGATGCCCATGGCGATGCCGATGTCGGCCTGTTTGAGGGCGGGGGCATCGTTGACCCCGTCACCGGTCATGGCGATGAATTTACCGCGCTTTTGCAGGGCTTTGACGATGCGGAGTTTATGTTCCGGGGAAACGCGGGCGTAGACATTGACGGCTTCGACTTCCAGTTCTAGATCCGCTTGGGACATGGCTTCGAGGGTTTGGCCGGTGAGAACGTGACTGTTGGCCTCGGCAATGCCGAGACGCTGGGCGATCGCGCTGGCCGTCAGTTGATGATCCCCGGTAATCATGATCGTGCGAATGCCCGCCGCCTTACAGCGGCGCACGGCTTCGGCTACTTCGGGGCGGGGCGCATCGAGCATCCCCACCAGTCCCAGCCACACCATCCCCTGTTCCGCATCTTCCCCCTCGGCGGGCAGGTGGTCGAGAAAACGATAGCCAAACCCTAAGACCCGCAGGCCTTGGCTGGCCATTTCGGCGTTCATGCGGAGGACTTCGTCCCGTTCTTTGGCGGTGATCCGGTGGGCATGGTCGCCGAATTGATAGTAGTCGCAGCAGTTGAGGATCAGTTCGGGGGAGCCTTTGCAGAAGAGGGTATAGGCATCGGTTTTTTTGCGATCGCAACAGATCACACTCATCCGTTTGCGCTCGGAGGAAAACGGGATTTCATCCACCCGCTCAAACACCTCATCCAATTGGGATTGAAACAATCCCGCCTTCCCCGCCAAGGTGAGCAATGCCCCCTCGGTGGGGTCGCCCAAAATCCCCCAGTTTCCCGCTTCATCCTGTTGCAACAGGGCATCATTACAGAGCACCCCCGCCACCAAAACCCCTTGGATTTCGGAATAGGCTTTGGTCGCCACCACCTGGGCTTCCTGGGCAAAGAATTTACCGTCGGGGCTGTAACCTTCCCCGGTCACTCGTAATTGATTGCCCAGGGTTTGCACCATCTGCACCACCATTTTGTTTTGGGTCAGCGTCCCGGTTTTGTCCGAGCAAATGGTGTTGACGCTGCCGAGGGTTTCCACGGCGGGCAATTTCCGGATCAGGGCATGGCGTTTTACCATCCGTTGCGTCCCAATCGCTAACGTGACCGTAATCACCGCTGGCAAGCCTTCGGGAACCACCGCCACCGCCATACTCAAGGACACCTCTACCAGTTCTTGGAGACGGCTAAAGTTACCGGCTTGGATAAAGCCAAAGCCCACCACCAAGGCCACCAACACCAGGGAACTGGTAACGAGGACATTCCCCAGTTGGGTCATCCGTTTTTGGAGGGGGGTGGGTTCATTCTCCACGCCTTGGATCAGGGTGGCGATCTTGCCGAGTTCGGTGTCCATGCCGGTGGCAATGACGATCGCTTTCCCTCGCCCTTGCACCACTTCCGTGCCGCCAAACACCATGTTGAGGCGATCGCCCAAGGGGGTATTCTCGTCCAAGTCCAACGCCACTTGCTTATTTACGGCGGTGGATTCCCCGGTCAAGGCGGCTTCTCGGATTTGTAAATTGCTCATTTCGATCAATTGGCCATCCGCCGCCAACTGCACCCCGGCTTCCATCAGGAAAATATCCCCTGGTACGAGTTCATGGGCTTCAATTTCTTGCACCTGGCCGTTGCGGATGACCCGCACTTGGGGCGAAGACATCTGTTTCAAGCTGGCGAGGGCTTCCTCGGCGCGGACTTCTTGGATATAGCCCAGCAGACCGTTGAGTACCACGATCGCTAGGATGGCGATCGTATCTTTGAAGGGCAATCCCTCACTAGTACCATCCTGGAGGGACATAAAATCCAGCACCCCAGAAATAATGGCGACGGCGATTAACATCAGCAACATCACATTACTGAACTGATCCACTAAAATATCCCAGCGGCTGCGGCCGGCGGTTTCCACCAGTTCATTGCTGCCGTAATGGAGGCGACGGCGTTCAATTTCTGCGGAGGTTAGGCCTTTCGTTGGGTCACTCTGCAAGGTTTTCAGAGTGTCTGCAACGGGGTGACTATGCCATGACTGATGGGGATTGGGAAGGGATGAATTGGGTGAGATCACGGGTGCTTACAGGAAAAATGAGCAGGATAGGGTCAGCGGGCAGGATGCAGAGGGGTTGGGAGCGAGGCCGTTGAGCAGTATCGAGATGCTCTTGATGCGATCGCACCCCCACCCATTAATTTTGAGTCGGATTTGATAACAATGATCTTACAAAAATAAATCCCCCTCCTAGGGCCGTGGCGATCATCAAAATCACGGCCACCCACAACAGCCACCCGCTCATTTCTGCCGAAGCTTGGCCAGAACGGGAGCGACGCATGGGTTCTGCGATCGTGGCGACGGGATCATCCAGGGCCGGATCGGCTTCAAAAAAGGGCGGCATCACCGCATCTAGAGCAGATGGATCAGCCTCCGCGCCGGGTTCTGGTGCGTAGGTCGGTTCCGGCGCATAGGCAGGTTCGGGGGGTGCTGCCAGGGTTTGGAAGGGCTGCAAGCTCCCGGCAATTTGCTGGAGTGCCTGGCCCATCATCTGGTTTTGCTGGTGGAGGTGTTGGTTTTCGCCTTGGAGGTGGTGGAGTTGGGCTTTGAGGGTTTGGAGTTCGTCGGCCAGTTGGCGGTAGACCGTGATCGGTACGGCGGCTTGATAGCCGCTTTTGGAGTCTTCGGGGGGGGGAGGTGCTGGCGGGGTTTTCGGGTTGGCCAGCTTCAGGGGGCCTCCTTTTTCGGGGCGCGGTTTGGCCGCGGGCGCAGCTTGGGACTGGGCCTGCTTTTGCTGTTCGAGTTGATATTTAAAACGCGGTTTGTTTGTCATAGCCCAAATAACCCTAGAACGTTCGGTGTTGAAGTAATGGGACGGGTGCGATCGCACCGGTTCAAGCACCCACATCACGATGCGGGTGATGCGGGTGCTGTGAGGAGGGGGTAAAAATGCCCCACAGGGCCGGTTCCTTGGCCAATGGCGAGGCCGTGGTGGAGGGCTTGGGTGACGTATTGTTTAGCGCGGCGCACGCTGGTGAGGCGATCGTGACCGAGGGCGAGGTTAGCGGCGATCGCTGCCGAGAGAGTGCAGCCCGTGCCGTGGGTGTGGGGAGTGGCTACCGCTGGCCCTGGGAGCCAGTCCCACTCTTGCCCGTCGTACCAAAGATCCACCCCCCGCAGCGCGTTGGTAAAACCGCCCCCTTTCAGGAGTACAGGAACGTGGCTATCTTGGTAAATTCCCTGGGCGGCGGCCTGCATGGTGTCGGGGTCGTGAATCTCCATCTGCGCCAAAATCTGGGCTTCGTAACGATTGGGCGTAATCAAGACGGCATGGGGAAAAATCTGCTCGCGCAAAATTGCGATCGCCCCATCCTCAATCAACTGCACCCCCGCCCGCGACACCATCACCGGATCAACCACCAGATTGGCGATCGGATGCGCCCTCAACACCGCCGCCACCGCCGTCATAATCTCGCCATTCAACAGCATGCCCGTTTTCGCCGCCGTGATGCCGATATCCGATCGCACCGCGTCGATTTGGGCCACCACCGCTTCCGGCGGTAGGGCATCGACGCGATTCACCCCCATCGTATTTTGAGCCGTGACACAGGTGATCGCCGTCATGCCATGGACACAATGCATCGCCAGGGTGCGGAGATCGGCCTGAATCCCCGCCCCACCACCACTGTCAGACCCTGCGATCGTCAACACCGTCGGGATCGTCATGGCTCGTTAGCGGCGCGGAAACCGTCGCCGTTGCAGAAACTCCGGAATATCCAAGCCCCCACCGCCGGGTTGCGGTTGAGGGGGGGGCGGCATCGTCGGCGCTTGGGGCGGCGGCATCGGGGGTACGGGCGGCTGCTTCGGCAATGAAGCCCCCGATGGATTCATGGATTGGCGGGCTTTGGGTGCTGAACTACTGCGACTACTGCTCGGCGTTTTTGGGGCATCACCAAGGTTAAACCCCGTGGCGATCACCGTGATTTGCAACTCGCCCTGCATTTTTTCATCCACCACGGCCCCAAAAATAATATTGGCATTGGGGTCAACCACTTCGTAGATGGTTTCAGCGGCGGTATTCACTTCATGGAGGGTCATGTCTGCCCCCCCGGTGATGTTGAAGACGACCCCCTTGGCCCCTTCGATCGAAGATTCTAAGAGGGGGGAAGAAATGGCAGCGATCGCCGCCTCACGGGCACGGGACTTACCCGATCCGCCCCCAATCCCCATCAGCGCCGACCCCGCATCGGCCATAATCGCCCGCACATCGGCAAAGTCCACATTCACCAAACCCGGAATCGTGATGATGTCGGAAATCCCCTGCACCCCTTGACGCAGAATATCATCCGCCACAAAAAAGGCTTGCTGTACAGGGGTTTCCGGCGAGATCACCGACAGCAGTTTATTGTTGGGAATCACAATCAGGGTATCCACCCGACTTTGGAGGGCGGCGATCCCTTCTTCGGCTTGGGTGGTGCGCCGTCGGCCTTCAAAGGTAAAGGGACGTGTGACGATGCCCACTGTGAGACAGCCCATTTCCTTGGCGACTTCGGCCACAATCGGCGATGCTCCGGTCCCACTACCGCCCCCCATCCCGGATGTAATAAAGACGAGATCTGTGCCTTCGAGGGCGGCCGCAATTTCATCGCGGGATTCTTCCGCTGCTTTTTGGCCAATGGCTGGATTGCCACCCGCGCCTAAGCCTCTGGTCAATTTTTGACCGATCTGGAGGCATTTGGAGGCAGAGGACATTTCTAAGGCTTGGGAGTCTGTATTAATCGCCCAAAACTCGACCCCAGTAATCCCACTGGCGATCATGCGGTTGACGCCATTGCAGCCCCCGCCGCCGACACCAATCACTTTAATGCGAGCAACGTTAGTAGGCATGATCGTATCTGGCCGTGTTTGATCAGGTTCAGGGGTTGGATATTCGTTGGAGTGGGGCAAGGATAACCCCGGATTATTAAAGGGTGTGTTACTAGCCACAGGTACAGGAAGTTCCGCTATTGGTTCAACAGGTTTAATTTTTTAGATTCTACTCGTATCAATAGGGTTTAGTTTACTACCAAGGGAGTTTTCCCACCTTGATGGATCAATGGATTGGTGGGGAATTGCGATCGCAGATGTCATCGTCACCTCATTTTGGCCTAATCTTGAGGGCGGGTTCCTGAGCGCAGTGATCAACAAAGCCTGTCAGTTCCGGCTTGATGCGCAACCAAGATTCGCCCCAGTGCTCGACTTATAGCAGTGGACAAATTCGTTAGGGCAGGCAAGGGGCTTAAGCCTCTTGTTCCAGAGTCTCTGAATGTCCTAACTGCCCTGGCTCGTGCTATCCATCTTGGGCCTGTTGAGGAGATGATGTCGAGCACCGTTCCTGTGCCGCTCGTGTGCCGCAGCGGCGGGGCAACCGGTGGAACGTTTGGATCAGGGTGAGCGATATTGAACCAGAGTACTGTTTAGGAGCATTTTTGATGAATGTGGTTCTTCGTCCTCAGCGAAATTTAGATATTAAAGGGGCTTCGATGCTGCAACAGCGGGTGGTGAATTTGAAGCCGATCGCAGAAAATTCGATTTGGGTGATTGATCTCGTCGAAGTGAATGTGATCGATCATTTTGGCTTGACGGCGTTGATGATGATTCGCCGGGCTGCCCGTCAACACCACTGCCGGCTGTACTTGATTCATGTCAAGCAGTCGGTGCGCTATATGCTTGATATTACGGAGTTGTCACCTCGGTTTGAATTTCTTGAAACCATTGATGAGGTCTTAGGCGAGAAAATCCGCTTGTTATTATGTTGAAGGCGATCGCCCTGCTCAGGAGCGCGATCGCTTTCAACAGGATTTATACATTAGGAGTGGGGCGGTGCAACGATTGATCCAGTGGGGGACAAAGACAATCAGGGCGATGCGGATCGCGGGGTTGGGGTTGGTGCTGCTGTTGTGCCTAGGGAGTTTTGAGGGAGCGATCGCCGCCCCTTTAACCGCCGAAGCCGTCAACGCCGGGGAATCCTTGGCCGGTCAAGCGATCGAGGCGCTCCAACAGGGCGACCTCCGCGCCGCTGAAGATATTTGGACGCAATTAATTCAACAATTTCCCACCAATCCCGCCGTCTGGAGCAATCGCGGCAGCACGCGGGTCAGTCAAAATAACCTAGAGGCCGCCATTGACGACTTTAACGAAGCGATGCGCCTCGCCCCTGATGCGCCTGACCCCTATTTAAACCGGGGGATTGCCTATGAAGGGTTAGCCCGCTGGGATGATGCGATCGCTGACTATAACCGCGTTCTCGAACTCGACCCCGATGATGCGATCGCCTATAACAATCGCGGCAACGCCGAAGCGGGCCGGGGCGATTGGGCCGCCGCCCAAGCCGACTACAACCACGCCATCGAACTCGAACCCCAATTTTCCCTCGCCCAAGCCAACAACGCCCTCAGTCTCTACGAACTCGGCGACGACCAAACCGCGATCCAAACCATGCGAAATCTCGTGCGGAAATATCCCATGTTCCCCGACATACGCGCCGCCCTCACCGCCGTGCTGTGGGACAGTCATCAGCAGGGAGAGGCCGAAAGTAATTGGGTGGCGGCCATGGGTCTCGATCGCCGCTACAGCGATATTGAATGGGTGCGAACGGTGCGCGGCTGGCCCCCACGAGTGACCGCAGCGTTAGAACGGTTTTTAACCCTGAATTGATCCGTAATCCGGCTCAAAAGGATGACAGCGATGGGAGTGTGAGCCTCTGGCTCCCTCCTGCTAAAAGCCAAACTCGCAACTTGGGTTATAAGCACTAGCAAGGGCAGTTAGGACATTCAGAGACTCTGGAACAAGGGGCTTAAGCCCCTTGCCTGTCCTAACGAATTTGTCCACTGCTATATGTATCAGCAGCGAGCTAGAAGCTCGCACGACGAGAAGCCCGCAAAAAAACAGACTATCGCGTCCTACGATAGTCTGATGGAATTCAAGCTCAACGCAAATGGCACGTCAGAATCGACGGGATTAGATGATCCCCATGTTGGCCAAGCCCAAGATCACGCCAATGCCCAGGACGTGACCAAAGCTGGTGGTGGCCAACAATGCCGGGAAACCCATGCCGCCGAACATGTTGCTCATGGGCAAGGCGGGGCCTGCACTGGGCTGATCAATTTTGAACTTACCGATCGCGATCGCAGCCACATTACAAACAATCATCACTGCACCCACCATCGGAGTCCATTCCACTGTGGTCGGCATCGTTGCAAGTAGGGATAAAACCATGATGTCTAAAACTCCTGAAAACCGTCATTCAAATAGATGTGTAATGCTCAAGTTTTATCTCGAAACATCGGCTTTCATTACATAGCGTTGCAATTGTTCATGCAAATGCCCCGTTTTCCCTAAGAAATGTAAACGAATTGAACCGTGCAGATGGGTCTTCAATTTCACAGCCAGCCGAACCTAAGTCCAAGCCCGGTAAAAACTGTTGTCTTCCCAATGGTTTTGGACGCGGGCTGCGATCGCTCCCTGTTCTGCCGCCGTTAAGGGTTGGAACGCCGCCGCCGCCGCCACATTTTCCCGCAACTGTTCCGGGCTGTCCGCCGCAATAATCGAGCTATGGACACCCGGTTGCGACAGGGAAAACCCGAAAGCCTGGGTGATCGAGGACAACACCCCCGGCTTCAACAACCGTCCGTAGGCGGGCACTTTCATCGCAATCACGCCCACATTCAATTCCTGGGCAACGGGTAACACCGACGGAATAAATCCGGCTCTTGCTTGCCCAGGCGAGGCAGTTGGGTCGCGCCCACTAGCCCACCGACAAAGGCAGCCCCCGCGATTAAAATATTGCGGCGTTTCGGCATCACATTAACTCCAAATTTTAACAACAGTGGGCCATATGGATCGGCTCCCCTCGCCCTGTGGGAGAGGGGTTGGGGGTGAGGGCGATCAAGTCAGTCAACCAAGCCTTGCTGTGGCTCTGCTTCCACGATATCGA
The DNA here is from genome assembly GCF_028330765.1 of Spirulina subsalsa CS-330. GTDB lineage: Bacteria > Cyanobacteriota > Cyanobacteriia > Cyanobacteriales > Spirulinaceae > Spirulina > Spirulina subsalsa_A. The sequence continues at coordinate 12,690 of NZ_JAQMTY010000209.1, forward strand.
AACTGACGCAAAGAGAGAGGGCTTCAGGTGTTGCCCTGAAGCCCTCTGTGCTCTGGATTGTGGCTCAACCCCACCCCGATTTTTTAACGTTGGATGATGGAGTTAAGGGATGAGAGGTGCGATCGCCCCATCACTCCCGCGGCCCAGGAATCACAAGATTCAGCACCAGCGCCGACAAACCACCCGTCGAAATCCCCGACGAAAAAATGCTTTTGACTAAATCCGGAGCATTATCCAAAATTTCCGGTACAAACGTCACCCCTAACCCCAACCCCAGCGACACCGCCAGAATCATCGAGTTACGCTTCGTCAGATTCACACAGGAGAGAATCTTCACCCCCGCCACTGCCACCGTCGCGAACATCAAAATCGTCGCGCCACCCAGCACCGGCTGAGGCATAATTTGCACCACCCCCGCCACAATCGGAAACAAGCCCAGCAACACCAAAAACCCGGCAATAAAATAGCCCACATAGCGACTGCCCACTCCCGTTAATTGAATCACACCGTTATTTTGGCTGAATGTGGTGTTCGGGAATGTGGAAAAACAGGCCGCGATCAAAGAATTAACCCCATCTCCCAAGACCCCACCTTTGAGACGACGCATATACACCGGCCCTTGAATCGGCTCCCCCGAAATCGCTGAGGTTGCGGTTAAGTCACCGATGGACTCAATCGTGGTGATCAAGTAGAGAAAAATGAAGGGAATAAATGCACTCCAACTAAATCCTAGGCCGTAACGAAAGGGAATCGGCACGGTGAAAATTGTCAAGCCACTGAGGCGACCGAAATCCACTAACCCCATCGGAATCGCCACTGCATAGCCAACCGCCAAGCCGACAACGATCGCACTCATCCGCAGATAGGGATGATTAAAGGAATTCAGCACCAAAATCACCACCAACACCAACGCCGCCAGTCCCCAGTTTTGGGCACTGCCGAAGGATTCCGTCCCCAGGGCCGGAACTCCACCCCCGACGCTCGTGATCCCCACTTTAATCAGGGTTAACCCGATGGTCGTCACCACCACCCCCGTCACCAAGGGCGTGATCACCTGACGCGCTAAGTGGAGAAACCGACTAAAGAAGATTTCCACAAAGGCCCCAAAAAAGCAGAGGCCGAAAATCACCGCTAGGGCTTCTTCTTTGGTTTTACCCGCCCCGATCGCTGCAAACCCCGCCGCTAAAATCGGGCCGAGGAACGCAAAACTTGTCCCTTGGATACTGAGTAATCCAGACCCAATCGGGCCAATCCGTTTCGCTTGGATAAAGGTGGCCACTCCCGAAATCATCAACGACATGGAAATAATGAAGGTCGTATCGGGGCCTTCGAGTTCAAGCGCATTACAGATAATAAACGGGGGGGTGATAATCCCGACAAAAATTGCTAAAACATGCTGAAACGCGACAAACAGGGTTTCGATCAAGGGAGGGCGATCTTCTAAGTTGTAAATCAAGTCTGACTCTAGCTGTACCGGCTCTGTGGGTGATTCGGTTGCCAGGGTGGGTTCATTTGAAGCAGTCATAACACAAGGTCGTTTTTCAAGTAAGGACTGATAATTTTGATCCGTTTACTGTGGCGAACTTTCTTGGCCTGTGCTGTAACGAAAATTACGATCGTGATGCGTAAAGCCCCCTGAATTTTATTCGGGGGATATAAGCGAATAACCGAATTTATTCGGTGGTGATACAATCCAAGTGTTCGCTAGCGAGAAGTAAAATTCCGGGGTGAACACCTCATGGGCAGGGCGTTGTCCATTGGGCGAGGCGATATAAGACGGGCTACGCCTGCAATTGCTGTCTGAACCCAGAATCCCTCGTCATTTATGCGGGGGAGTATGTCAAGGAGTATCGTCCCCGATCTGGTCAAGAGAACAGGGGGGTTGTTCTGCTAAGTGAGCTAAAATAAAGGCTTAAGCTCCCCCTTTTGTCTGATTGAGTGCGATCTCATGAGTACCGATTCCTTCCCCGCTTCATCCCAGTTCGGCACGGATAACCACGACATCCAAATCACCGAACAGTTGATGTCGCAGTCCCAAAACTATAAGAAGTTGTTGGGATTTGTGTTGGAATGGACGGGGCGAGAGCCGCTGCTCACGCAGATTCTTTTCAAGATGATGCTGGAGACCGATCGCCCCCCTATTGCTGGGGAAGAGGCAAAGTGGGTGGATGGTTTAATCCGATCGCGCCTGTTAAAGGTGTGGGACACCGAGCCGCAACTCAAGCCGCTGCAAATGCTGCGCGATCGCCTCACCAGCCAACGCGATAAACGCAAAAGCCTCAGCCTCCTGCGGTACTATCTCAAAGTTCTCCGCCAAGAAGAAGTCTTTGCCGACAGCAGCCCGGAACAAAAAGAACTGCGCCTCCTCGGCTTGATTGCCAAACAGCGGGGCCGCGTCCAAGTTCATAACCGGATCTATGAAACCATCTTCAATGAAGACTGGGTAAGCACCGAAATCAAAAAGCTCGAAGCCAGTCTCGGCCCCGATGACGAAGAATTCCTGCGGATTTTTGAAGAACTAGAGCGCACCCTCCTCACCTCCCAAAGCCGGATCATTGCCCGGATTGAAAACGGCGAGGAAAAGGTGAATGCCAATCAACTGATCCACGAAGTTCTCCGGGAAGTGACCTCAAAAATTGGGGAATTGGTGGGAGCCGATCGCACCAGCATTTTTTTGTTAAATGATGAGCGAACAGAGCTTTGGTCGCTGGTTGCCGAAGATGCTACGGGGCAGTTATTAGATATTCGGGTGCGGGTGGGGGAAGGGATTGCCGGGGCGGTGGCGAAGCATAAACAGGTGATCCATATTCCGGATAATGTCTATGATGATCCGCGATCGCGCCTCGTCCAAGAATCCGACCAAAAATACAACTACTACACCCGCAACATTCTCGCCTTCCCCATTCTCAACGATGCCCTCGACCTGATCGCCGTCGTCCAACTCCTCAACAAAATCACCAAGACCGGCGAAGCCACCGGCTTTAGCCACCGCGACCTTGAACAACTCGCTAAATGCGTGATCCCGATTCGGCGCATCCTGGAAAGTTGCCAATCCTCCTACGAAGCGATCAAACGCGCCCAAGCCTCCGCCGCCCTTGCCAAGGCAACGCGATCGCTCGATCAAGTCAACCTCGACACCTCCATGATCCTGCAACGGGTCATGGATGCCGCCAAAGAACTCCTCAACGCCGATCGCTCCACCCTCTGGCTCTACGACGACAAGCGCGGCGACCTCTGGACTCGACTCCCGAAAGAAGGGGTGATCCGCTGTCCCGTGGGCATCGGGTTCGCCGGTCAAGTGGCCCAAAGTCGCGAACCGATGGTGATCGGCTACGACCTCTACGAAGACCCCAACGCCGAAAACGCCAAGAAAACCGACGCTCAAACCCACTACCGCACCTGTAGCCTCCTCTGTATGCCCATCCTCAGCCCCGATGGACAATTCCTCGGCGTGAGCCAACTGATCAACAAACGGAAACCCGGCTACGAAGGCGAAACCTACCAAAAAGCCCAATATCCAAAAGTCCCCCCATTCTTTAAAGCCAGCTTCGACCGCAACGATCGCCAATCCATGCAGGTCTTTAACGAGCGCGTCGGGGCGATTCTTCAGTTCGCCAAAACCCACGAAACCCTGAAAGAATCCAACGCCCAAGGGGACACGCAAGACATCCTCGAACAAGCGTTGATTTTACTCGGTAACGCCATTGACCCCGATGCGGGGGATGGCCAATACGATGCGTTTTATGGTGTATTGCGGGGCTTAGGGTTGGCCCTCCAGCGGAAATTTGCCGCCGAACACAGTCATATTTTTCTGATCGATCGCCCCCGCCAAGAATTGTGGACGTTAGTGATCGATCCGAAGCGGAAATGCCCCCGTGAACTGCGCATGTCTGCCCGGCAAGGTATTGCGTTGCGGGTGCTCGCCAGTGCCGAAGCCAAAAAAAGTAATAAAGCCGCCCAGTTACCGGATAATCTCGTGCGGATCGGGTTGCGGCGATCGCAACTCAGCAGTTTGCAAAGTGTGTTATTATTACCTGTTTTTGATGCTGACAACATGCCCGTTGCGATCGTTCGTCTGTTAAACCATGAATCCGGGCGCGGCTTTAGCCGTCAAGACAGCGAATCCCTCACCGCCATCAGCCCAACCCTGATGCCAATCCTGCAAACCGTCCAAACCCTCTCGCAATCCCTGAACCGTCCGGCTGCCTAGCCCCGCCCACCCCCGATGATCCGTCCGTCATCCATCTCTCAAACCGGTATGGATGGCAATGGTACTTGACATTTCCCCTCCATCACGTTTTACGCTAAGCTGTTAATCAATGCATTAAGTTTTTTTTAAACATACGTAGAGTGCGACCCTAGCCAACAGTAGGTAATAGTGCCTGCATTTTTGCGTAAACCATAACATTTGTAATTTTTTAACATTTACACATTGCATTTCGCGGAGTACGTGAATATACTGAAGAGTATAGACAAGTCTCCCATAAGGCTGTATTACCCATCTAAGGCCATGTTGACTCTTTTGCGCACCACTAGCATTTTGACCCTGGTCGGACTCCAGATTACGTTGGGTTCGTCCGGTGCTAAGGCATGGGATTTGCAAGAGCAACCTCATCAAGAGGCTTTTGGCTCAATATCCTTTGTGCAAGACCACCCCCTGAACCCTTCAACCCAGAAAAAGTTTGAGCCTGACCAAGATAACGGTGGCCCAAGCCGCACCTCTGGGGCTGGTGGCCATTAGTTTTCGTTCCTTCATGCGCTGTAGCTGTTGTCGACACACCTCACACGACAGCAGCGATCGCTGAGACATAACCCAAGTTGTGAGTCTGGCTCGGAGATGGGTGAGCCAGAGGCTTACCGTCCCATGGCTGAATTCTTCTGGGGTGCGATCGCCCCATTCCCTGCCCGGACGTTACTCGTTGAAATAACCCCCGTGGATTGGGGATCAATTTGACTGGATGCAACGATCTATCATGTAATGGCGAACTAGTTGCCATGCTACAGTCTTCAAAGATAAAGTATTGCAAAACAGGATCACCGACGTTCTGGTTATCCTCCCCTTAAGATGAGATCTAGCCTGCGCCAGAATGCCCTAGATTTGCACTATAATTCAGTCAAGATCATTACCGTGTTCTTTCCGTTCAGTATTCGGGATTCGTTTGTCTTCAAGTTGTCATGGATATGAAGCATGGGAAGACTGCAAAAGCAGATATTTTACTGGTTGATGATACACCCGAAAATCTGCGACTGTTAACAACAGCATTAACCCAGCACGGTTATAAAGTTCGGAGTGCGATCAATGGCAAGATGGCGATTATGGGCGCAAAAGCCCTGCCCCCTGATTTAATCCTGCTTGATATTTGTATGGCAGGGATGGATGGGTATGAAGTGTGCCAACATCTCAAGGCGGATCAAAACACTGTCAATGTTCCGGTTATTTTTATCAGTGCATTGGATGAGGTGTTGGATAAAGTCAAAGCATTTTCGGTCGGTGGGGTTGATTACATTACCAAACCGTTTCATTTTGGTGAAGTATTAGCACGGGTTAAAAATCAACTGATTATTCGTCAACTTCGCACCTCCCTGGAGCAACTGAATGAACAACTTGAAGCACGGGTTAGTGAGCGAACCCAAGCCCTAGAGCGGGAAGTTCAAGAACGCAAGCAAGCTCAGCAAGATTTACTGTATCTCGCCCTCCATGATCCCCTCACGAAACTACCGAATCGTGCTCTTTTGATGGAGCGGCTACAGGCAATGTTGCTGTATGGCCAAGATCGTGAAAGTTATGGCTTTGCCGTTTTATTTTTAGATTGCGATCGCTTCAAGCGGGTCAATGATTCCCTGGGTCATAGCGTGGGCGATCGTCTGCTGGTGGCGATCGCCCACCGCTTATCTACCTGTCTCCGCAGTCAAGACACCCTAGCGCGGCTCGGTGGGGATGAGTTTGCGATTCTTGTGGATGGCATCGATCGCGCCCAGGATGTAATCGATTTAGCGCACTCGCTCAATCTGCAACTCGCCCAACCCTTTCATCTGGTGGATTATGAAATTTTCATCAATGCCAGTATTGGGGTTGTGTTTAACCGCGATCGCTTTTATACCGAATTAAACCCTGCGATCGCAGCAGAGACCCAACCGATTATTTACACCGATCCGGAGCATATTCTCCGCGATGCTGATACGGCAATGTATCAAGCCAAAGCTGTGGGTAAAGGCTGTTATGAAATTTTCAATGCAGAACTTCATCATCAAGCCCGTTATTTACTGGAACTAGAAACTGATTTACGTCGTGCCCTAGAGCAGGATGAATTTACGCTGCACTATCAGCCGATTATCTCACTGCAACGGGGAAAAATCATTGGCTTTGAAGCCTTAATCCGGTGGAATCATCCCCAAAAAGGTTTCATTTCGCCGGGAAAATTCATTCCTGCGGCTGAAGAAACCGGCTTAATTGTCCCGATTGGTGAATGGGTGTTTCATACGGCTTGCCATCAATTAAAACAGTGGCATGATAGTCAAATTACGCCGGAACCGCTCATTATGAGTGTTAACTTTTCGGTGCGCCAATTTTCCCAAGCTAACTTTCTCGGTCGGATTGATGCCACCCTCGATCGCAGTCAAGTCGATAGTTCATGCCTCAAGCTTGAAGTGACGGAAAGTGTGTTAATTGAACAGCCAGAATCGGTGATGTCGTTGTTAGTAGAGCTGAAATTACGCCAACTGCAATTAAGTTTGGATGATTTTGGGACGGGGTTTTCATCCCTGAGTTATTTGCATCGCTTTCCGATGGATACGTTGAAGATTGATCAGTCGTTTGTGAGTCGCATTGGGGAGGCTCCGAAGAATTTAGAAATTGTGCAGGCGATTATTGCCTTGGGGCATAATTTGGGGATTGAAACCATTGCCGAAGGGATTGAAACGGCCCATCAATTGGCACATTTGCGGGCGTTGGGCTGTGAATATGGTCAGGGTTATTTTTTTGCGCGGCCGTTGCCGGCAGCGGAGGCGGAATTGTTGCTGCGGAGCAATCCCTGTTGGTAGGGATCGGGGATGGCGGGGCTATTGGAGTTGAGCGATCGCGCCTCGATTTAAGAGGGTGGTTTGGGTGAGGAGATCGTAAACGGTGGCCAATAAAAGACGCTGTTCGTTGACTTCAAACTGGACGGTAATCCGGTCGCTGCCTACGTCTCCGGGTGGGGTGAGGGTGGCGATCCGGGTGTCGCTGTGGGGTTCGAGGGCCTGATATTGGGCTTGATGCTGGAGTTGTTGGCTGACCATGCGCCCCTGTTCGTCGTAGGTGACGGTGGCGGCGACGCTGCTGCCGAGTTCGCCAATGTCAAGGCGGATTTCGGTTTGGCCGGTGCGGGCGACTTGGAGGGTGAGGACTTCGTCGCGGACACAGGGATAGCGTTGGCCTTGGGTGAAGAGGGTGAAGTAGGTGTAGGTGCGGGTGGCGGGTTCCCAGAGGCGGATGGCGTAGCTGTGGTGGAGGTAGTCGTCGATGTGATGGATGCGCTGAAGGCTGAGAGCACCATGACAGACGGCGGTGAAGGGCTGGTCTTGTTTGAGGCGCGATCGCCCAAAGTAGGCCGTGATCAAGTCCTGCACGGCGGGAATTAAGCAACTGCCGCCGACGAGGAGCACCTGTTCAATGTCACTTTTATGCACGCCTTGATTGAGGGCGAGTTGGAGCACGGTATCGAGGGCATCGCGTAAATGGTCAAGGAAGAAATGGCGTTCGAGAAGGGCGGCAAGGCGATCGCGGTCTAAATCCACCACATCGGCCCTTAATGTCTCGTCATCAAGCCAGGTTTCGGAGGCGATCGCCGTCTGGGAAAGCTGAATTTTTAACCGTTCCGACAGTTCGAGCAATTGCTGCCAGGCCGTCATCGTCAAGGATTCCCGCGCCATGCCCCGCCGTTGGAGATAGTCCTCGGCAATCCAAATATCCACATCTTCCCCCCCCAGCACCGCATCGGCTTTGGCAATCACCTGCGCCTGGAGGGTTGCCGCCGTCGGGTGTTGCTGAGTCCGCACCAGACTTAGATCCAGCGTCCCCCCGCCAAAATCCACCACCAACACGATCGCATTGGGATGATCCACCCCATACCCCAACGCCGCCGCCGTCGATTCATCGACAAACTGCACCTGCTCGATCCCGTGCTGCATGGCCCAGGCCTTAAACCAATGGAGATAGCGTTCAAACGCTCCGACGGGAATGGTCAGAATCAGATTAGACGGTTCAAAGGGTTGGAGACCGTGCCAAATCGTGGTTAAAAACCGCTCGGCGATCTCCCGACTGCTGTAGCTCACCCCATCTAGACTGCGGGGCGGCGTTGGGAAGGCGGCGACCAGATCCCGTTTAAAGCCCCGGAAGCGGCGCTGGGGATTGCGTTCACCGAGGCGATGGCGACGCACCGGTTCCCCCACCACCTGAGTGTGAGCATCTTGCACATACACCAGGCTGGGAATGAGGGGAACTTGGGGCCCGGTGGCGGGGGAAAACAGACGGGTGATGCCGTCGATCTGAATGCTTTCTGGGCGTTGGGTGTCAGGGGCAAGGAGGCTGACAAGGGTGTTACTGGTGCCAAAATCAATTGCAACCGTGGTCATAAGCGTTAGGGTGAGGCAATCCACACGGTTTACCGCAGGAGGCGGGAGTCTCCAGGTTGGGGCAGGGCGGGGGGTTGGGGTGCGGCGGGTGCGGTGGGGGGTGCGGGTTGGGGTTGAGGCGGTGGCGGGGCGGCGGGGCGATCGGAGGGGGGACGATGGATCGCGGCGAGGAGGTTGACGAGGGCATTGCGCTGCCGGAGGTTGAGGCGATCGAGGGCGGTGCGATCGCCCTGGAGGGGATTTTCCGTCAGGGTTGTGTTACCGGGATATTGATCGAGAATGATGTCTTCGTTGTCGCCGAGATAGTCCGCGAGGGTTAATTTCCAATCGAGGCGATAGCGGGGCGATCGCCGCTTAATCCGGGTGTGGTAGTACACGAGGCGATAGAGCAGGGTGTTGTCCGGTTGGGGGGTGCCATTAAGGAGGGCGTAGTCATTGGCGCGGGGAAGATCCGGCAATTGACGATAGACTTCCTCCGCCACATTGACCAAGCGCGGCGACTGGGCGAGAGCGAGGTGCTGGGGGGTGGGTTGCCACGACGGGAGACCCGCGATCGCCGCGATCGTCAGCACCCAGATCAGGATGAATTTTCGCATCTGTTTCCCCATGGTTACCTTAGTGTAGTGGCGCGATCGCCCCCATTTTCCCGTCACGGCCCATTAATCGCTAATAATTTCCGGCTGCGTCAATTCATCGGACATTTCAATCACCGCCCGAATCACCGGCTTCATCAACGAATCATCCAAATTTTCAAAATCCTCATACCGCCGCCGTTTAGCCCGATTGGCCACCTGCACCGTAATCCGATAGCGGTTCGACGCTGCGCCCATTAATTCATCAGCGCGGGTCGTAATTTCACTAGAGTCAAAGGGAAGACGTTTAGCCATGGGTTGAAGGGTCAGGATCAAGAGAACGTCCCCCATTGTGCCATATTCCCCGAATCGATGGGATGGCAAAAGGTGCGATCGCCACGTCTCTACTTCAGTAATTCCGTTAATTCCTGTGCCGATGTCCCCAAAATCCGCGCCAGGGTATTCATCTCATTATTGCTAAAGCCATCGCGGATATTGCGGATATCTTCAACCGATTTCCCCAAAATTCGCGACAAGACCTTGATTTGATTATCCGTGATATCTTTGCCCCGGTAAATATCCCGCAATTCCTGGGGTGACAGGCGATAGGAATTACAGAAAAAGACAAACTCTTTATCACTGACATCTAGTTCCTGTTGGCGATCGCGCAGCAGGAATGCGATCGCCCGCGTCCCATGCTCCGGCCGCTTCGCATTCTCCAAATACCGCTCCATCAACCGCGTCACATTCGCCGGATTGCCCCCCGTTTTTTTCAGCAAATCCCGACAGACCATCTGCAACGCCTTCGTCAACGTCTCATTATCCTCATGGAGTTGCTCATCCTCATTCAGCGTCTCCACAATCCGCGCCGCAATTTCGGGCGTACAGAATCCCACTTCCCGCTCCTCATAAATAATCGGAATATACGCACGGTCGGTATCAAATTCGAGGTGCAATGGCTGATTCGTCTGTTTCATCAATTCTGAACTCAAGCACGAAAGCGGTCAACAAGCGCAGGCAATCGATCGAGAACGCCAAAACCTCACCCACAACAGGAGCAGAGCAAGCGTTTCTCCATACTATAGTAGCCCTAGACGTTAGTGCTGCATCAGCCCGACGGGAAAATCCATCCCTAATCCCCGACCAGAGCAGCTAAAATTCCATCCCAGCCCTCCACCCTCCTGCCCCCAATGATCTGGAGGGCAAATGCGAGGAAGAGGGCGAAAGAATGATAATCTGGAGAGTGGAAAATTTCACATTCGTTTAACAACGTGTGAGTCATCCGTTCCGGAGTCGCACACCCTAAAAACAACTTGTGCAATCATCCTGAGCATCCTGCTCACTCCGTTGAAAGCCAGCCGTGACGAACATGCCTCGCCTGCCCCCATTTCTCGGTCAGCCCGTGAGCGTTCCCCCCGTCGGCAATCATCGCGATCTGTCAACACAGACGGTGATGGTTCGGTTTTCATCGTCTTGAGACCCCTGACCCGCTGCCCCTACAACCCTAGTTGCACGGTACGTCAGACCCCTTGAAGATCCGTTAAGACTCACCTAAAGACTGTATAGCAAATCTGAGCATGGTAGCCACAACAGAAAAGACAAACATCGGAAGAATTACGCGAGTAATCGGCCCTGTTATCGATGTCGAGTTCCCCAGCGGTCAAATGCCGCAAATTTATAACGCCCTCCGCATCGCTGGTACAAATGCAGCCGGCAATGAAGTTGCTGTCACCTGTGAAGTTCAACAGCTTCTAGGCGATCACCAAGTTCGTGCCGTTGCGATGAGCAGCACGGATGGACTGGTGCGCGGCATGGAAGCCGTGGACACTGGCGATGCGATCACTGTGCCGGTTGGCAAGGCCACCCTCGGACGGATTTTCAACGTTCTGGGTGAACCCGTGGACAATAAAGGTGACGTAGGTGCTGAAGACACCGCCTCGATTCACCGCTCTGCACCGCTCCTGACTGAACTTGATACCAAGCCCACGGTGTTTGAAACCGGGATTAAGGTGATCGACCTCCTCACCCCCTATCGTCGGGGTGGCAAGATCGGTCTGTTTGGGGGAGCCGGGGTTGGCAAAACCGTGATCATGATGGAGTTGATCAACAACATCGCCATTAACCACGGTGGGGTGTCGGTCTTCGGTGGTGTGGGGGAACGAACCCGTGAAGGGAATGACCTCTACAACGAAATGATCGAATCCGGCGTAATCAACGCCGAAAACCTCAACGAGTCGAAAATTGCCTTGGTGTACGGGCAAATGAATGAACCGCCCGGAGCACGGATGCGGGTTGGTCTGTCGGCGTTGACGATGGCGGAACATTTCCGGGATGTCAACAAGCAAGATGTGCTCTTGTTTGTTGACAATATCTTCCGGTTTGTGCAAGCGGGTGCTGAGGTGTCGGCGCTGCTGGGTCGGATGCCCTCGGCGGTGGGCTATCAGCCCACCTTGGGGACGGACATGGGTGATCTGCAAGAACGGATTACCTCCACGAAGGAAGGATCGATCACCTCAATTCAAGCGGTGTATGTGCCTGCGGATGACTTGACTGACCCGGCTCCGGCGACGACCTTCGCTCACTTGGATGGGACGACGGTGTTGTCCCGGGGCTTGGCCTCGAAGGGGATTTATCCGGCGGTTGATCCGTTGGATTCGACCTCGACGATGTTGCAGCCGAATATTGTGGGCGATGAGCATTACGATACGGCGCGGGCGGTGCAATCGACGCTGCAACGCTATAAGGAATTGCAAGATATTATTGCGATTCTGGGTCTGGATGAGTTGTCGGAAGACGATCGCCGCACGGTGGATCGCGCTCGGAAGATTGAGCGGTTCTTGTCGCAACCGTTCTTTGTGGCGGAAGTGTTCACCGGTTCTCCGGGTAAATATGTGCCCCTTGATGAAACGATTAAGGGTTTCCAAATGATCCTGAAGGGTGAGTTGGATGATCTGCCTGAGCAAGCGTTTTATTTGGTGGGTAACATCGATGAAGCGATCGCAAAAGCCGAAAAACTGAAGCAAAAAGGCTAAACGTTGACTCCATAACCCTTCTGTTGCCGGGGTCAATGCTCGGTAGCAGAAGGGTTCAGCGTTCTCAATTTGGTTGAACTAATCCGCAGTGAAGTAAGAGCAATGTCATTAAGTGTGCGTGTAATTGCCCCGGATAAAACCGTGTGGAAGGGAGAAGCCCAAGAGGTTATTCTGCCGAGCATTACGGGGCAGATTGGAATTTTAGGTGGTCACGCGCCGCTATTAACGGCCCTAGATATTGGGGTGATGCGTGTCCGCGCTGAGAAAGATTGGCAGACGATCGCCCTCATGGGTGGGTTTGCCGAAGTGGAACATAATCAAGTGACGATCTTGGTCAATGGTGCCGAACAAGGCAGCAAGATTGACCAAGAGACCGCGAAACAAGAGTATGAAGCGGCCCAAGCTGCCGTGAATGCGGTGGGTGCTGAGGATCGCCAAGGCAAAATCCAAGCGAATCAAGCGCTGCGACGGACGCGATCGCGGTTTCAAGCCGCCGGCGGCATGGTTAAAAGCTAAACAATTTAGAGAACCCGCCAAAAACAAGACGCTAGAGTGCAAGGCTCTAACGTCTTGTTTTTTTTGGGGGGTTCATACCTTCAGCCCGGACTGATGCTGCATTCTACCGGCATTAAGCCTAGTTGCTGCCGGTGAAGACCACTTCCGGGAATTTGTCCTGAGCCACATTCATCGGCGTGCGCTTGCCTTCTTCTTGCCAGTAGTTGATCACTTCGGTGGCTTGGTTGAGAAGGGCAATCCGCTCGACTTCGTTGATCCAGTGCTTGGATTCGAGTTCGGTTTTGAGTTGTTCCCAGGCATCGTTACGGGGCCAGAAATAATAGGGGGTGAGGGGACTCGTTCCTTTGCCCACAACTTGATCGACGGCAATTGCCACATTGGCATCGAGCCATAAAATTTTAAGAATAAAGCGCGCTGACTCCAAGTAAACCTCCGAAATTAATGTTCTGTGTAGGGTTAAGCTATAAGTTCACAATTTTACAATTGTATCGCAGTTTTCAAAATTCGGCGGCACTGTCGTCTAGATAGTCTGAAGCACAGTACAAAACGAGCATGATTATTTTTGATATTGATGGGGTGATTCGCGATGTGACTCAATCCTATCGACGAGCGATCGCAGATACCGTCGAGCATTACACCGAGGGCAATTTTCGCCCCACCCTCCATGATATTGATCAACTCAAAAGCGAAGGGGTTTGGAATAATGACTGGGAAGCCTCCCAAGAATTGATCTATCGGTATTACGAGAAGGGGCATCATGCCAGCGATGGTGGGTGTTGCGATCGCACCACCCACCCCCTCGACTACGCCGCCCTCGTGGACTTTTTCCAAGCCCGGTATCGCGGCAACCATTGGGACGGCTACATCACCAGCGAACCCCTCCTCGTCACCGCAGCGTATTTTCAAACCCTCACCGCTGCTCAAATCCCTTGGGGCTTCTTCAGCGGCGCAATGCGAGACGAAGCACTCTACGCCCTCAGCGATCGCCTCGGCCTCGATCATCCCCCCCTCTTTGCCATGGAAGACGGCCCCGGCAAACCCGACCCCACCGGACTGTTGACCGTGATGGATCACTTAGCCCCCAACAGCACCCAACCCGTCTGCTACGTGGGGGACACCGTGGGCGACTTACAAACCGTGCAACAGGCCCAAGCCCAACGCCCCGATCACCCATTCATCGGCATCGGCATCCTCCCCCCCCACGTCCAACCCGATCCCCACCGCTGCGAAGCCTACCGGAACACCCTCAAGACCCACGGCGCGGCCTGTGTTTTGGCGAATGTGATGGACTTAACCCCTGAGCGTTATCACCTGCTTTTAGAGTCATCCTGACGAACGATCAAGGGGCTGATCTTGAATTAAGGAAGGAGCTAATACCAATTCTCTAAATTCACGCTACCAAACAAGGGGCTTAAGCCCCTTGCCTGAGTCATGTCATGGGTAGTCCTACGTTAGAAAATTGGTATCAAGCCGCCTTGTCTGGCGTTAAGCATAGACAAGGCAGTTTTTTCACCGTTGCTCAGATACCGGCTACTGCACAGACACAGAACCCGCTGCACAGCTTGCTCCGTCTGCGGTGACTGCGGGTATTTCGGGGGCGGTGGTGCTGTTTTCTTCGGTTTCACAGAGAATGCCTTGGGTGATGCCCTCGTCATCGATATAGACCAAGCCGGTGAAGCTTTTGGCCTCGTCGCCTTGGGCGGAGCCGGTAATCATGACGTTGTTGTCGGCTAAAACCATTTCGTAGGCGTAGTTTTCGTTGTCGGGACTGATGCTTAAGCCGAGGTCTTCAAAACTGTCGGTAAAGGCTTCGTTTTCGGCGTAGTAGGCCTGTTGGCCACTCATTAAGGCACTGACGGACAAGATTCCTTCGGAGGCGGCGGCGCGGGCGGCATTGTTTTCGAGTTCTTCGGCGAGGCTGACGATTTTTGTGTCTTCCGGGACAGCGGTGGCTTCGGACACTCGCTCAATGGGAATTTCATAGGCGATTTTTTCAGGACTCAGGCCTTCGGGGGCGATGAAGTACACTTTTTCATCATCGCTGAGGATAAACTGCACCGATTCGCCGGTATCGGGGTTAACGAATTCCCAAGTGCCCTGCCAATTGGTTTCTGCTGAACGGCTACAGGCGCTGAGGGCACTGAGACAGAGGCTGGAGAGAAGAACCCATTTAACGGCGTTCGATGGCATTAAGTTCATAGTAATTGGTCGATTTCACATACAACAAGCCTGACTGCGATCGCTGTTTTCGTCCATCAATCACAGGCGGCTTCTTTATCTTAGCGGCGATTTTTGCGATCATTGCTGGGATGAAACTAGCCTTGGCCAAGGGGAACGTTATCCTAGGATGGGGAATCTTTAACGTGAACGATCGCAATGGATTGGCAGGAAACAAGTAACAACTGGGTGTTAATTCCGCCCCAGCCGGTGGGGTTAGTGCATTTTTTGGGGGGGGCGTTTGTGGCCACCGCACCGCATTTGCTCTATCGCAGCTTGCTCGAAGCCCTCGCCCAGGCAGGGTATGGGATTATCGCCACGCCCTTTTTTACCCTCGAAACGTTGGATCATCAAGCGATCGCCCGGAATGTGTTGAATCGCTTTGAAACGGCGTGCGATCGCCTCACCCAGCGTCAACTCCTACCGCCCCATCTTCCCATCTACGGCATCGGCCACAGCATGGGCTGCAAACTGCACCTCCTGATCAACAGCCGTTACCCTGTCGAACGGGTGGGAAACGCGCTCATCTCCTTTAACAACTTTCCCATTGATCGCTCCATCCCCTTTGCCGATCGCCTCCAACTCCGCACCAGTTTTAACCTCGACTTTACCCCCACCCCCGCCGAAACCTTGGCGGTAATCAAAACGGACTATCCCGTCCAGCGGAATTTATTGATCAAATTTCGCCGCGATGACATTGACCAAACCTACGACCTCGCGCCCATCTTTGAAACCCGTTTCGCAACTCAGACCCGCTTCCAAATCTTGCCCGGAACCCACACCACCCCCCTGAGCCAACGCCTTAACTGGCAAGTGGGCAAAGCCTTCACCCCCCTCGATGCGATCGGGCAATGGGTAAAACAGGAAGTCTCTCGCGATCTCGATCGCCTCCAACAGGAGCTTTTGCACTGGTTGCGGGAGTGATGCGATCGCCTCCAGTCCGACATACCCCAGATTCACGAGTTTATGTTAACTTTAGTTTCAACTATTGTTAGGTCTGATAAGGGGACATGATGAGCTTTGAACTACCGGAATCTGTAAAAGTCTATTCCCAATTTTTTCATCCGATTCTGATGTGGGTTTTACTCGGACTTTCAATTTATGCGTTTTATCTCGGCTCCCAAAGTCGCAAGCTGCGCAAAGCCGATAAAGAAGTCCGCAAGGAAATGATCGGCAAAAACTTCACCGAGCGTCATTTTCGGACGGGTTCCATTGTGTTGGCTTTGATGATTTGCGGCACGGTGGGTGGCATGGCAGTCACCTACATTAACAATGGCAAGCTTTTCGTCGGCCCTCATCTCATCGCCGGACTCGGCATGACCGCTATGATTGCGGTTTCTGCCTCCCTCGTTCCGTTCATGCAAAAGGGTAATAATCTCGCTCGCATTACCCATATTTCCCTGAATATTTTCCTCTTGGGGCTGTTCGGTTGGCAGGCCTTCAGCGGCATGGATATCGTGACTCGGATTTTGAGCAATTTCTAAGGATCTGGGCTTTCCGTCTCGCTCGTGGCTGAGGTTTCAGACGTGATGTGAATGAGGCGGCGCGATCGCTTCGGTGGCAAGGGTAAGCCCATCCGGTCATGAAAGTCTTTTTGGACGGTCTGGGTGAGACGGGGCGAAATTTTGCGGACAATCTGGGTGAGGAGGCGATCGCCGGTCTTTTGAATTAAATCGCGGGGCAGTTTTTCAATAAACAGGGGAAACCGCAAGCGGACATTGAGGGTTAAGCCCCATTCCACTTTCGTGACTTGGGATGCGATCGCCTGATTCACCGGCCAATCCAACTCCGTCGAATTCACCCCCTCAATGGTCATCATCGCCCGATAGTCCACGTCATAACCCGGCGGCGTATAGTCCGGGACAGGGATACTGTACATGGTGTAGGTCCGGTCTGCCGGAGGGGCCAACACCACCGCCATCTTCGGCTCAACCTCATAGCCAAACGCCCCAAAATGCCCCACGGTCAACACATACCCATTATCTCCCAACGGTTCAGCCGTCATCGGTTGGGCGCAGTGCTTGAACCAATGTTCATGGGCATTGAGATAATTCTCAACCCGTTCCGGTTCACCATACATATCCATATTGCCCCGGAACTGAGTCCGAAACGCAAACACAGCCTCCCCAGCCGCCTGCTCCTGTTCCGCAGCGCCGTGATCCGTGGACTGGGTGGATGAATGGTTTTCTCCCAACGCAACAGGATCTGGAATTGCATCGACGGATGATGAGTCTGCACACGGAAACTGCATAGGACACCTGAGAGTAGGGCAGAATGACTTCAACTTACTCTATTATCCTAAACTCAACCCATTTAATTGTAAGGAACGTAACGAATGAAAGCTTTTGTTGCTGGCGCAACCGGACGCACCGGCCGTCAAATTGTCCAAGTTTTGCTCGAAAAGGACATCGCCGTTTGTGCCCTCGTGCGCAGTCTTGAAAAGGGTCAAACTGAATTACCCCAAGGGGTTGAACTCGTCGAAGGAGATCTCCTTAACCCCCCATCCTGGCAGGCGGCGTTAGCGGATTGTGATGTGGTGTTTTGTGCCGTCGGTGCAGCACCATCCCTGAACTTCACAGAACCCTACCAAGTGGATTACGTTGGCACAAAACACCTCATTGATGCCACGGAAAAACAGGGCATCGAACGCTTTATTTTGATTTCGTCCCTCTGTGTTTCGCAGTTCTTCCATCCGCTTAATCTGTTTTGGCTCGTGTTGTTTTGGAAGCAGCAGGTGGAACAGTACCTGCAAAAAACAGGACTGAAGTTTACGATCGTGCGACCCGGTGGACTCCTTGATACAGATAATGCTGATCCGCTGGTGGTGGCTAAGGCGGATACCTTATTTGAGGGGCGCATTCCCCGCCGGAAGGTGGCTGAGTTGGCGGTCGAATCTCTGTTCTATGACGATAGCCAGTACAAAATTATTGAAACTGTTGCCCAACCGGAGGCCCAGCCGCAGTCGTGGGAACACCTCTTTAGCACCTTGGCCGCGTAACGCGGGCTGAGGCATCAATAATCCCCTCAAGTCTGTTGCTCTGACAGGTTTGAGGGCAGATCCTCAATCGCCCCAATCCCTGGGGCGGGTTGAGGTTGAGGCGGCCCTGATCCAAGGCGTGCGGGCGATCGCTCCCGTGGACAATGTATAGCAATCAACAAGGGCATCAGGACAGGCAAGGGGCTTAAGCCCCTTGTTCCAGAGTCTTTAGAATGTCCTAACCGCTCTGGCTAGTGCTATATCAGGATTAACGTTGCTTGAGAATTAGTGCTAAATTTAACTTTTATGAAGTAACGCAACAGTTTCCTAGAAAACTATACAATCATTTACACAGACCGCCAGCCCTTGACCCACCCACGATCGCACAGATAAAACACACCATTGGATGCTCAACTCTCTATCTGTATTTACGCCAAGGCCGATCCCCTGATTCGGTCTCTTTCGCAGCAGCTAGGGAGCGATCGCTACAACTGCCATCTTTTTAGTGAACAAGTCGAACTGCTCAAATTCATCGAAGGTCACAAAACCGACATTGATTGCCTGATCATCCAAAACACAGAAGCAGACCTCAGCGTCCTCAACGAACTCTACGCCCACGGCATCCTCCTGCCCATCGTCATCATTGAACCCGCTCAATCCCAAAACACCGCCACCGAGCACAATGATCACGGGCTACTCCTCAACCCCACCCAATACCTCTATCACACCGGAGAAGTGCGACTCCTCGGCAGCGAAATCGCACAGATTGCCACCACCATCGATCGGGCGATCGCCAAATTCCTCAAACTCACCCCCAGCCGCCCCCCCAGCACCGACGAACTCCCCCCATCCCCCGAAACAGACGATCCGCCCAGCTTCCTCATCCTCCAGCAACGCCGCCTCGCCGAAAAACTCCAAGAACGCCTTGGCTACCTTGGCATTTACTACAAACGCAACCCCCAAGACTTCTTCCGCAACCTCTCCCGCCACGACAAACAAACCCTGATCACCGAACTCAAAGCAAACTATCGCGACATCATCCTTAACTACTTCGATACCGATTACCCCCTCAATCAACTCATCGATCAACTCGTCAACCGCGCCTTCTTCGCCGACCTATCCGTCTCCCAAATCCTAGAAATTCACATGGATCTCATCGACCAGTTCACCCAACAACTCAAGCTCGAAGGCCGCAGTGAAGACATCCTCCTCGACTATCGCCTTGCCCTCATCGACATCATCGCCCACCTCTGTGAAATGTACCGCCGCTCCATCCCCCGCGAAGACATTCCCTTTGAAGTCTTCTCTCGCCATGGATAACGAGCCTTAATCCCTTAGAATTATCTATACTCAAATTCCGTTTCCCATTGCCCACCACATGATCTATGAGTCCTCCAAAAAAAACGTATGTTCTCAAACTCTACGTTGCCGGAAATACACCCAACTCAGCCCGGGCCCTCAAAACATTGAAAGGCATCCTTGAGCATGACTTTCAGGGAGTGTACGCCTTAAAGGTGATTGATGTCCTCAAAAATCCCCAACTGGCAGAAGAAGACAAAATCTTAGCCACACCAACACTTTCAAAAGTGCTCCCGCCCCCCGTCCGTAAAATTATCGGCGACTTATCAGATCGCGAAAAAGTACTGATTGGTCTAGACTTACTATATGAAGAGATCAACGATGAGTAGCGCTTGATCTCTGGCGAAAAACATATCCCACCATTACACTTTTAAAACCATTATTGCTGCACCTAAAAAAGAATGAGTCATTTTGATTCTAGTGAATCACCGACATCGGAAAAAACTCTGGTTGGTGTCCGCAAAATCCAAACCTTAATTGAAGGATTTGATGAGATTAGTCATGGTGGCATGCCAGTAGAGCGGACAACCCTCGTCAGTGGAACATCCGGAACCGGAAAAACATTACTAGCGATCCAGTTTCTTTATAACGGCATCAAGCATTTCGGCGAATCCGGTGTTTTTGTCACCTTTGAAGAATCCCCCGCCGACATTATTACCAATGCCTATAGTTTTGGCTGGGATTTACAAGAACTAGTCGATGATGGCAAGCTCTTTATTCTCGATGCCTCCCCCGATCCTGAAGGGCAAGAAGTGGTGGGTAACTTTGACCTGTCTGCCCTCATTGAACGGATTCAATATGCGATTCGGAAATATAAAGCCAAGCGGGTTTCCATTGACTCCGTCACAGCCGTTTTCCAACAATACGAAGGAGCATCGGTTGTCCGGCGCGAAATCTTCCGATTAGTGGCTCGCCTCAAGCAAATTGGGGTCACCTCGATCATGACCACGGAGCGCGTCGAAGAATATGGGCCAGTGGCCCGGTTTGGGGTTGAAGAATTTGTCTCGGATAATGTGATCATTATTCGCAACGTTTTAGAAGGGGAACGGCGGCGGCGCACCATTGAGATTTTAAAATTGCGGGGGACAACCCACATGAAAGGGGAATACCCCTTCACCATTACCAACGATGGGATTAATATCTTCCCCCTCGGTGCGATGCGCTTAACCCAACGGTCATCGAATGTCCGGATTTCTTCCGGGGTGAAAACCTTGGATGAAATGTGCGGCGGCGGCTTCTTCAAGGATTCAATTATTCTCGCCACAGGGGCGACGGGGACTGGGAAAACCCTCCTCGTGAGTAAGTTTTTACAGGAAGGGTGCAACCAGGGTGAGCGGGCGATTTTATTTGCCTATGAAGAATCACGGGCCCAACTGTCGCGCAATGCGAATTCTTGGGGGGTGAACTTTGAAGAAATGGAGCAGAAAGGGTATCTCAAACTGCTTTGTAACTATCCTGAATCGGCAGGCTTAGAGGATCATTTACAAATGATCAAGTCGGAAATTGAGGAATTCAAGCCGTCGCGGATTGCGATCGATTCTCTATCGGCATTGGCGCGGGGGGTGACGAATAATGCGTTCCGTCAGTTTGTGATTGGCGTGACGGGTTATGCGAAACAGGAAGAAATCACCGGCTTTTTCACGAATACGACGGATCAATTTATGGGGTCAAACTCCATTACAGAGTCCCATATTTCAACGATTACCGACACGATTATCATGCTCCAATATGTGGAGATTCGGGGTGAAATGTCGCGGGCGATTAACGTCTTTAAAATGCGGGGATCGTGGCATGATAAGGGGATTCGAGAATATAGCATTAATTCTGAAGGCCCTGATATTAAGGATTCGTTCCGGAACTATGAGCGTTTAATTAGTGGTTCACCGACTCGCATTATGGTGGATGAAAAAACCGAGCTTTCCCGGATTGTGCGGGGGGTGCGTGATAAAACGATTGATGAGGATTTGGGTTAAGGCCGAATCCGTTCAATGTTTGCCTTCTGTAGCCTGACTCGATGGGCGGTTTTCTGGATCTTGATCGAAGTCTGCGCGATCGCACACCCCACGGCTATCCCCATAATCTGGGTGGTTAGGGTAGTTTGAAGACGCTCAATGCTGGCGCGATTAACGCCCCAGGGCATGGAGAGCGTTGATTTTTTCCGTACAGAGGGCGGTGGTCGCCTCTAGATCCGCCCGCTTACTGGATGCGGGGGGGGGCAATAGTTCACCCACGCGGATGGTGAGGGGGGTGGGGCGGGGTAGGGGCGACCCTTTGACGAGAATTTTCTCAGTTCCCCACAAACTGGTGGGCAACAGGGGGGCGTTGAGTTTGGCGGCGAGCAGTGCCGCCCCTAGTTTCGGATCGGTGACGCGGCCATCGGGGGTGCGCGTGCCTTGGAGAAAGATCCCAACGGCCCAACCGTCGTGACTGGCTTGGATCGCGGCTTTGATGGCACTGCGATCGGCGGCTTGGCGATTGACAGGATAAGCACCGTAGAGGCGAATCATCGGGCCGAGAATGGGAACGTTAAACAGTTCTTCCTTGGCCATGAAGGCGACGGGGCGTTCTAGGGAGGTGGAGAGGAGGGGCGGGTCAAAATAACTGGCATGGTTCGAGACGACCACCAGGGGGCCAGAGCGGGGCACGCGCTCCACATTGTAGATCCGACCTTGAAAATAGGTGTTGTAGACTGGGGCGATGATTGACCATTTCGTGCCGGAGAAGAGGGCCAGGCTAATGAGGGGTTCGCGATCGCGCTGGGTCGGGGCCGCTTCGGACATAGGCTAGTGGGACTGATTGCGGATAAACTAGCCCCCATTCTCTCATATTCCCTTCAGACATCTTCGCTTTGGACGGTGGATTTACGGCGGCGGGTTTGGTAAATGGGGACGGGGCGATCGATGCCTTTAAAGTTGCGATCGCCCAGCAGATAAAACCCCGCCCGCCTCGTCAAGCGGTTATAGGTATCAGCAGAAATCACACATTCACTCGGCGGACAAATCCCCTCCATCCGCGCCGCCAAATTCACCGTCGCCCCCAACACCGTATAGTCCACCCGTTGAGAACTGCCCACATCTCCCACCACCGCCCGACCACTATTAATCGCCACATGCAACTCCAACGGCTCCGCCCAGGCCCCCGACGCATTGAGTTGATCCAAACGCTTCAGCATCCCCAACGCCGCCCGCACCGCCCGATCCGCATGATCCTCTTGGGGGTCAGGCGCACCAAAAAACGCCATAATACAGTCGCCAATAAACTTATCCAACGTCCCGCCCATGGCAAAGACAAACTGCAACATTTCCTCAAAAAAGCGATCGAGCATCTGGGCAATTTGGGACGGGGTCATCCGCTCCGCCATCGCCGTAAACCCGACAATATCCGCGAAAATAATGCTAATTTCCGTCTCAATCGGATCAACACGCCCCTGATCGATCTTGCCGCGAGCAATCAACTGCTGCACCACCGCCGGAGAATGGTAACGCTCCAATTGTTGGCGAATCCGTTCTTCCCCCTGCAAACGACGGCGCAACAACCACCGCTGCACACTGTAGGCCACCAAATTCGCCACCGTCGAGAAAAAACTAAGGTCTTCTTCATCGTTGGCGGCATCGCCCGACTCCATCAGCCGTAAATTCGCATCGGCATACAAGACCCCCACCACTTGGTTTTTATCCCAAAGGGGAACGGCCAAAGCCCCCCGAATCCCCTTCGCCAGAATACTTTGCTCCCCTTCAAATCGTTCATCGGCTTGGGCATCGACGGTTTTAATCGCCACCTTATCGCTAAACACTTTTTTGCAAATACTGCGGCTGATCCAGCTATGGCTATGGGTTTCGGTGGCGTTGCTTTGATGGCGGGCGGCGGCATCCACGAGGCGCAGCGTGCCGTCACTCTCCACATCCACGAGGAGGGCGAGGCGTTGAATATCGTTCAGTTCTTTAAAAATAATGCTCTGCACTTTCTCAAAGATCGCATCAATGGATTCTGCGGAACTCAAACCCTTAGAAATTTCCACAAGATATTGCAGACGGGCGATCATCCGTTGCTGGGTACTAAAAGTTTCGTCCGCATAATCGACATTGAGCCATTGCTGTTGGAGTTCTTCCGCGCTGCGTAGGATGGTGTGTTGGGTGCGGGATGAAACTTGGGTGCGTCGGGCGGCGTGGGTTTCCACGAGGTAGACCATGATGAATGCATTGCCGATCTGGATTGCATCATTATGTTCAATGCAGTGGGGGCCTTGGATGAGCACTTGATTCACCACGGTGCCGTTGGTACTGCCGAGATCTTCAACAAACCACTGCCCGTCACGATTTTGATAAATGCGGCTATGGTGGCGAGAGACTTCTGAAAAGGGTAAACAGAGGTCGCATTCTGGCAATCGGCCGACGATTAATTCTCCATGGCTCAGGCTCAAGACTCGCTCTGGATTGCCGTCTACATGAATACGGAGCTTCAGTTCCGCCATAGATTCTCCGCCATAGATTCATCCACTCCCAAACGGGTATCAAGAGGATCGCCTCTCCATAACTACTCTACTCAAGAAAGTCAGGATGATTCGGATAGTTATCAAGATCCTTTCGGAAAAGGAGGTGCGATCGCACTCCCCCCATTCCCTCCAGAGAACGGATACAGTCCAAACGCTCCAGCGCCGATCGATGCAAATTAAGCCCTGTAGATTAGGGTGCATCCCACTTTTGCAGATTCCCATGGCTCACCAGGGAGCACCCTCATCCCCAGCCCTTCTCCCGCAGGAGAAAGGAGCCAAAAGCTCTCTCCTGAGGGAGAGGGTTGGGTGAGGGATTGCATAACTGGGATGCACTCGTAGATTCAGCCCTAGCACGTTTAGAGCACAGTCATTTTATTTAGTTGTCATCGTCCAAACCCCATCCCAATCCTTCGCGGGCGGGTTTTTGATGAAGTGCTGACAGCGACCCATATGGAGGTACGACGCTTTATCGTTGGGGAACACTTCGAGCACCGTGGCAAAGTAGGGCAGTGCCAAAGAGAAGTTTTGGGACTTATACAAGTCTCGACCCCGGCTATAGAGTTCGATCACCTGTTCATGGTGGGAGGGCAAGGGCTGCCCCACTTCTTCGACGAGTTCAAAGACGCTCACCGGCTGGGTTTTCCCTTTCACCCGAATGCAGTCGAGTTCCCGCACAATCAGGTGTTCGTGACATTGGTTATAGGTGTTTTCGCTGATCACGATGTCACAGCCGTATTGCTTACTGGCCGCCTCTAAGCGGGAACTGAGGTTAACCCCATCCCCGATCGCGGTGAATTCCATCCGCTTACTCGAACCAATGTTGCCGCTAATGACCGTATCGGAGTTAATCCCGATCCCGATTTTGATGATGTCTTTGCCAACGGCAGCCCGTTCGTCGTTGTAGACTTTCAGGCGGCGGCGCATATCAAGGGCACTTTTGGAGGCCATGAGGGCGTGATCTTCGAGCTTGTTCGGCGTTCCAAACACCGCCATCATCGCGTCCCCGATGTATTTATCCAAAATGCCTTTGTGGTCAAACACCGCTTCCACCATACTTTCAAAGTATTCGTTAAGCATGCTGACCACTTCTTCAGCGGTGAGGCGTTCTGTGAGGCTGGTGTAGCTGCGGATGTCGGAGAAAAGGACGGACACTTCTTTGCGATCGCCCCCCATTTGAATCTCGCCCCCATCGAGCAACTGTTCCGCCAACTCTTGGTTCATGTAGCGATACATCGTGCTCTTGAGCCGCTTCTCATCGCTGATATCATCCATCACCACCAACGCCCCAGAGACTTGGCTCTCGTCCGCTGCATCGGCGATCGTATTGATCGACAGGTTCACACTATGCTCATTACCGCCCGCCGCAATAATGGTCTGATCCGGATAATATTGTTGACGATCTTTGAGGTCATTGGGCGCAAGGGCACGTTCAAAGGATTCCGAGAATTCCCCCTTCTTCGCCACATCGGCCTTGTCTGTCACCTCTTTACCCTTGATTTCGAGCAATTCGCTCATCATCTTGCCTTCAATGGGATTGTCCTCAGAAAAACCAAGCAGGGCTTTAGCGCGTTCATTGGCCGCCAACACCATACCGTTTTTATCCGTGGAAATCACGCCATTGCTCAAGCTGCGCAGGATATCCCGCTGCATTTGTTCCTGTTGCTTGACGCGGGCGAAGAGCTTCGCATTTTGGAGCGCAACCCCGGCTTGGATGTTGAACGCCCGCATGAATTCTTGGTCGCTGCGGTTGAAGCTCGCTTTCCAGCATTCCGGCGGTTCAGGCCAGTTCTCTGGATTGTAGGGGGGATGGTCGCCCTGCTTGAGTTTGTTAACTAGTTGGGTCACACCAATCAACTGCTTATCGGAGTTATACACCGGCATACAAAGCAGGCTACAGGTGCGGTATTTGGTCGTTGCGTCGGTTTTTTTCGAGTTCTCCGCGTCGGGGTGATTGTACAGGTCAAAGCCAATATTGAGCACTTCTCCCGTTGCGCCCACTCGACCGGCAAACCCGACTCCTAGGGGAACTCGCAATTCTAAGGTTTTGCCATCGGGCAGGGCAATTTTAGTCCAGAGATCATTTTTCTCATCGTCGATCAGCCAGAGGGTGCTGCGATCGGCGTTCATCAGTTTTTTCGCCGCGTCCATCACCGTGCGGAGGGTGGTGTCGAGGTCTAAATTCCCTTTGCTGAGGGAATTGGTGGCTTCGATCAGGGCGTTGGCGGCGCGTTGACGTTGGGTGGCTTTATAGAACGATCGCGACGATTCCAGAATCAGCCGAATCGAGGGGGCGAAGTTCTCGAAAACATCAAGATCGTTTTGGGTGAAGCCGGTGTGGGAGATGCGATCGTCTAGGGGCGCATCGGGATCAAAGCCCGGCTCTAGCTTATTGATCAGTTGAACCACCGCCACCAATTCCTCGTCCTCATTCAGGAGCGGCAGGGCCAACATGGAGTAGGTGCGATAATGATTGCGCTTATCAAATTCTTTCGCGGCTTCGGAGCGCGGATCATCGTAGAAATCAAAGGGAATATTGATGACATGCCTGAACTGGGCCACTTCCCCAGCGATGCCGCGCCCCACGGGAATCCGAATCTCGATGGGTTTGCCATCACTGCCCTTCGCGACAATCGACCACAGTTCATCTTGGTCATCGTCGAGGAGATAGATGGTGGTGCGATCCGCGCCGAGGAGTTCCCCGGTTTTGAGGGTGATCGATCGCAACATTTCATCTAGAACCGCGTCAAATCCTTGGCTGTCGATGATATTGTCGAGCAAGCCTAGGGTTTGATTCACCACTTTCAGCTTGTCTTCGACCTCAACCACAACCTGCTGAAAACTGTCTTTGTTGAGGGGGGCGAGGAAGTTGGAGAAGGTTCCCGTCGGCGTGACTAAAGCACTACTAGAACTGTTATTCTCTCCCCCGCCGTTCTGCTCTACATTGACGTTGTCCTGTTCAGGAAAAACGTCAACGGTTTGCCCGGTATACTCAAGTTTTGTGGGCGGTTGAGATGCAGCAGTCATAGCTCTCTACAGTGTCTAGGTCTTGGATCGAGTTGGGATTATTTTAACGGTTAAACTTCGGACGCGATCATCAACTCAGCTTTATAATACTGACAATTTTCCTTTAGTCTACCCATTGCCCCCTGTTTACGCCTGATCTTAATCCTTCATCAATCTTCACATAGGCATGGCGCGATCGCAGCTTCCGCCTCGGTTGGTGATCCCACGGGTTGGGCGGACGCGGCGCGGTTAGGTGCGTTTTGCATCGGCTTGGCTGAGGAGGGATTCGGCAAAGGCGATCGCATCTTGGGCCGAATGGCCGCCCGTGAGTTGAGCGAGTTCGGCTTTGCGGCTGTCGTGGTGGTCGAGACGGGTGACGCGCACGAGGGTACGGGGGGCGGATTTTGGGGCTTTTTCCACCTGTTTATCGACCCGAAAATGGGCATCGGCCAGGGCAGCGATCAAGGGTTGATGGGTGACACAGAGAATTTGATGGCTCTGGCTGAGGTGATGGAGTTTGGCGGCGATCGCCTGGGCCACTTTCCCCGACACGCCCGCATCAATTTCATCAAAAATCAGGGTTTTTCCGGCCTGGGTCTGATCCCCAGAGAAACAGGCCTTGAGGGCGAGGAGAAACCGACTCATTTCCCCCCCCGATGCCGTTTCGGCCAAGGGTTGCAGCGGTTCGCCGGGGTTGGGACTGAAGTAGAACACCACCTGATCCCCGCCGTGGGCGGTGGGTTCAATCGGAAGAAGGCGGCAGTCAAACTGAACTTTGTCCATGGCGAGGGGTTTGAGTTCGCGGACGAGTTGCTTAGTGAGGCGTTGGGCGGCGCGATCGCGCTGGCTGTGGAGATGGTCGCAGCCCGTTGTTAAGATTTGATGACAATCCCGGTGGGCCTGTTCCAATTGATCCAGGGATTGATCGCCATTGGTGAGGTCATGAAGTTCTGAAGCGATCGCGTCAGCATGGGCGATCGCATCGGGAAGATCGGGGCCATATTTGCGACAGATCTGCCGGAGGGTGGTGAGACGGCTTTCGACTTCGGCGAGACGTTCCGGGTCAGATTCGAGACTGTCGCTGTAGCGGTTGAGCAGTTGCCCCGCGTCGATCACCTGATTTAAGGCACTTTGTACCATTTCTAACACGCCCTCTAGGTGGCTGTCGTAGTGGGTCATGCTCTCCACCTGGGCTTGGACTTGACCGAGGCGATCGGCGATCGCTTCTCCCCCCTGCTCGTTTTGGTAGAGGTCTTGATAGGCCTGATACCCCATCTGCTGCAACTCCACCACATGGGAGAGGCGATCGCGCTCCTGTTCGAGTTGGGTCAATTCGTCGGGGTCGTCAAGGTCGGCTTCGGTGAGTTCTTGGTGTTGGTAGCGGAGCCAATCGAGGCGTTGGAGGCGGTCTTTTTCCGATTGGCGGTGGGCATCAAGGGCGCGTTGGGCCTGGCGATAGGCGGCGAAGGCCTCGGCTACTTGGCTGCGGGCTTTGAGCAGGGCTGTACCGCCGTAGCTGTCGAGGAGTTCCCGCTGATGACTGGCGATCAGGAGTTGGGCGGTTTGACCCTGGGCGGTGATTTCGACGAAGCGATCGCGCAATTGACTAACTAATTGCCGATTCACCAGCACGCCGTTAATCCGAGAGCGCGATCGCAAACTGCCCTGAGTCGCGGAAAATTCCCGACTACAGATGATGCTGTCCTCGTCGATCAGGTCAATTTCCTGACGCTGCAACCACAATCGCAGATCCTCCGTGAGGGCAAATGTCCCTTCGACACAGCCGCGATCGCACCCCGTCCGCAAGAGGCGACTGGTGACTTTTCCCCCCAACACCGCATCAATGGCATCGAGAATAATCGATTTTCCCGCCCCGGTTTCCCCGGTGAGCACTGTTAACCCTGCCCCTAGCTCTAATTCCAACTGATCCACGAGGGCAAAATTTTCAATCCGCAGCGATCGCAACATAAAACCTCCTCAAATTCCCCAACTCTCAACGCAATGTAGAACAGGCAAGGGGCTTAAGCCCCTTGTTCTAGTGTTAGAACAGGCAAGGGGCTTAAGCCCCTTGTTCTAGTGTTATTGATGTTTGCTTGATCCATGAGTTAATTTGTATGCCTTGGCATTCTAACCCGCATTTTCGCCTGTGGGTTTGGGGCGGGTTTGCGAAGGTGGATGTAATGCATCTCATGGCGACCCCTCCCCCAGGCGAGGGCACATGGCTCCCTTCTCCTAGGGGAGAAGGGTCGGGGATGAGGGCGGTTATTGGGGTGGGTTTCGTCTAAAATGGGGAGAGCGCAAGGTTTCCAGCGAGTGGAAGCCCGAATCAAAAATTCATAAAGTTGAGATTGTCTAGTGTTTGATCTTTATCTGAAGGAATTAATTACAGCGGTCAAAAAGGGTAATGCCACAGAACATACTCACCGCCCCACGTTGCAACGGTTATTAGAGTCTTTAGAGTCTGGGTTAACGGTCACAAATGAGCCGAAACGGATCAAGTGTGGTGCGCCGGATTTTGTGATTACTCGGCAGTTGCAGGAGATTGGTTATGTTGAAGCGAAGGATGTGGGGATTGCGTTAAAAAAAGTAGAAAAGTCCGATCAAATGAAGCGATATTTGGCGGCTTTGGGAAATTTGATCTTAACGGATTATGTGGAATTTCGGTGGTATGTGGGGGGCGTGTTTCGTTCGGCGGCGAGTTTAGGGAGTTTTGATAAAAAGGGTCAGTTTAAGGTAGATCCAGAGGGTCAACAACAGGTTAAAGGTTTACTAAAAGGGTTTCTAGAGGCGCAGGTTTCCCAGGCAAGAACGCCGAAGGATTTGGCGCAAAAGATGGCCAGTTTGGCGCAGTTAATTCGAGATGCGATCGCTATCAAGTTAAAGGATGCAACGGATGGGGTTTTGTTTGATCAATATGAGTCATTCCAAAAGGTTTTAATTTCGGGTTTAACGCGGGCTGATTTTGCGGATATGTACGCGCAGACGATCTGTTATGGGTTGTTTGCGGCGCGGTGTAATACGAAAACGCCTCATGATTTTTCGCGGAAGACGGCGGCGTTTGAGTTACCGAAAACGAATCCTTTTTTGCGGGATATTTTTGATAAGATTGCCGGGATTGATCTGGATGGAAGTATTGCGTGGGCGGTGGATATTCTGGCGAATATTCTGAAGCTGACGGATATGGCGGCGATTTTACAAGACTTTGGGAAACGGACGCGCCGAGAAGATCCGGTGGTGCATTTTTATGAAACGTTTCTGGCGGAATATGATCCGAAGATGCGGCAATCACGGGGGGTCTACTATACGCCGGAGCCTGTGGTTTCCTATATTGTGCGGAGTGTGGATTATATTTTAAAGGAAAAGTTTGGGATTAAGGATGGTTTGGCGAGTAAGCAAACGGTAACGATTCCCGACCCGAAAGATCCGCAAAAGATGATCGAATCGCATCAGGTTTTAATTCTTGATCCGGCGGTGGGGACAGGGACGTTTTTGCATGGGGTGATTGATCATATTTATGAGAATTATAAGAATAGAAAGGGGATGTGGTCGAGTTATGTAGAGCAACATCTTTTACCACGTTTGTTTGGGTTTGAGTTGTTGATGGCTCCCTATACAGTAGCTCACATGAAATTGGGTTTACAGTTACAGGAATTAGGTTATAGATTTGATTCGGATGAACGGTTAAAAATTTATCTTACAAATACCTTACAAGAAGCATTTCAACTTGAACAACAAATGATTAGTTTTGGTTCTCGTATCAAAGCAGAAGCAGAAGAAGCAAAAGATATTAAACAAGACAATCCTGTAATGGCTATTCTAGGTAATCCTCCTTATTCTGGCAAGTCGTTTAATAAAGGAACTTGGATTATAGATTTATTACATGGAAAAGATACACTTTTTAATATTTCCAGAGAAAATTATTTTGAAATTGATGGAGAAAAGCTTAGTGAGAGAAATCCAAAGTGGATCAATAATGACTATGTAAAATTTATCCGTTTTGCTCAATGGCGTATTGAAAAAACCGGATATGGGGTCGTTGCTTTAATTACAGACAATGGATATCTTGATAATGTTACATTTCGGGGTGTTCGATCAAGCTTGATGAATACTTTTGACGAAATTTACATCTTAGATTTACATGGGAATAGCAATAAACAAGAAATTTGTCCTGATGGTTCTCCAGATCAAAATGTTTTTGATATTAAACAGGGAACTTCTATCTGCTTCTTTATTAAATATCAAAATCAATCTGCTGAAAAAGCAAAAATTCATCATACTGAGATCTGGGGCAAAAGAGAAATTTTTTCCAATAAACAGTTAACAGGAGGGAAATATCACTGGCTGAATGAAAATTATATGAAATCTACATTCTGGAATTCTGTTGAGACACTGAAGCCATTTTATTTTTTTAAACCCTTTGCAATTGAGATGCAAAAAGAATATTTTGCTTATCCTGCTTTAACTGAGATAATTTTTGCGGAAGACAAGAAAGTAGTAGGCTTTCAAAGCCATAGAGAACACTTTGCCATTGACTTTGACAAACAAGAACTTAAAAAACGTTTTCAAGAATTAAGAGACAACAAGCTAAATGATTCTGAATATGCTGATAAGTATCAAGTTTTTGATAATCGAGATTGGAATTTAGAATCTGCAAGAAAAGCTATCTGCAATGATGGAGAGTGGGAAGAGAAAATCACAAAATGCTCTTATCGAGCGTTCGATACTCGATATTGCTATTTTGATCATGTAGCAATGGATTATCCAAGACGAGAATTGTTAGATCACGTCTTTGAAAAAGATAATCTTTGCTTGAACACAGTGCGTCAAACAAAACTAGATAGTTGGCAACATTGCTTAGTTTCTAATGTGCCATCCTCTGCTTTATTTTTAGAAGTCAAAGATGGTTCAAGTGTTTTTCCTCTATATC
This sequence comes from Spirulina subsalsa CS-330, assembly GCF_028330765.1. GTDB lineage: Bacteria > Cyanobacteriota > Cyanobacteriia > Cyanobacteriales > Spirulinaceae > Spirulina > Spirulina subsalsa_A. The sequence goes on from NZ_JAQMTY010000209.1 coordinate 44,398, forward strand.
TTTACCCTACAGAAAAAGCAACAATTTTTGAACCAGAGCCAACAACCGCCCCCGGCGGTCGTCGCCCAAACCTAGATGAGAAATTCATTCAAGAATTTGCAGAAAAACTAAACCTAAAATTCATATCCGACGGCAAAGGCGACCAAAAGAAAACCTTTGGCCCCGAAGACATTTTTAACTACATTTACGCCGTCTTCCACTCCCCCACCTATCGCAGCCGTTACGCCGAATTCCTCAAAATCGACTTTCCCCGCGTCCCCCTCACCCGTAACAAAAAACTCTTCTGGCAACTCGCAACCCTAGGCGACGAACTCGTACAGATCCACCTCATGAATCGCCAACTGGAAACCATCACCGGCTTCCCCATCGAAGGCGATAATAAGATCGAAAAAATCACCTACACCGAACCCACCCAAGACCAAAACGGCAAAGTCTACATCAACAAAACCCAATACATCGATAACATTCCCCCAGACATTTATCACTTCCGAATTGGCGGCTATCAAGTCTGTAATAAATGGCTAAAAGACCGCAAAGGACGCGAATTCACCGACGATGACTTTGAACACTATAGCCAAATCATCGTCATTTTAAAACGTACCCAAGAACTCATGAACGATATCGATCAGGTCATCGAAAAACACGGCAGCTTTCCCATCCAATAAACACCCCGTAACCTTCTGTCTTCTTCCACACCTGTCCTTAACTCCAATCTTGGGACTCTTCCCCTCCCTTCGTGCGGCGGTAAATTTGGCCGCTGGCGTGGATAGCGCGGGTTTGGGCGAAGAGCGTCTCCGGGGTCAGGTCGTAGGTCGTGAGGAGAGCGCTTAATTCCGCTTGAAACGATCGCGCACCGGGGAAATTTTGGTAACGAATCAGCAGGCGAGCCAGTTCAACCTTGTTGTAGTCCGACAGGTTGGCATCGCGTTTGATCGCGTCGAGGATGAGGCGATCGCGGCTTTCTTGGGGGTGGCGTTGGTCATTGGTTTGGGTCATCGGTCGGCAAATCAACAGGAGCAGACGGCAATAACCACAGTTTAATCTGACCCCGCAGATCCCCGCTGGCCAACTGCCGCCCATCGGGATGAATCGCCAAGGACATCACCCAATCCTGATGCCCATCCCAATGCTCTTGTAATCGTCCATCGGCCATGTCCCAAAGGCGAATTCCGTCATGGCTGCCACTGATCACCGTTGTGCCGTCGGGAGTGAGGGCGATCGCACGAATGCCCCCCGTATGGCCCCGCAGAGTAGCGCGTTGCTGACCCGTAGCCAGATCCCAGAGGATCAGCGTCCGGTCGGCGCTGGCGGTGATTAGGGTTTCACCATCGGGGCTAAAGCGGAGGGCCGTGATAGCGGCAGGATGGGCGGGAAACGTGGTGAGTAGGTTGCCGGTGCGGAGATTCCATAACTGCACCGTCCCGTCCAATGTGCCCGCCGCCAGGGTGTAGCCGTTGGGATGCACAGCGATCGCGGCGATCGCTTGAAAGCGCACCAGAGTATAGAGGGGCCGTTGTTGGTCTAAATCCCAGAGCCGCACCCCCTCCAGCCCGGCACTAATCAACACCGTTTCATCCGGCGTTAAGGCGAGATCAAGAATATTCGCCGTGTGGTAGCGGAGGGTTTGCTGGAATTCGCCGTCCGGAAAGGCCCAGAGGTTCACCTCGCTATCTGCCCCGGCACTAATCAGCAATTCTTGACGCGCACTCAAGAGCAGATCCACCACCCCCAAACTCTGGCTCCGGGTTGTTTCCACCAGTTTCCCGGACTTCAAACTCCACATCCTCAAGCGGCCATCATTATGGCCGCCCCCACTGATCAGCAGTTGGCCGTCGGGACTGAAGGCGATCGCATTCACCGCCGTATTTTGGGCTTGGAAGGTGCGCTGTACCGTCGGCTCCTCAGCGTGGCTCTGGAGGGGATGCAAGAGGGCGATCGCGACCACTGCCGCCGCCCAATACCGATAGATCATGGCTGTTGCAAATTGGGGCAAATGGTGCGCTCGATCAGGTGGGCGGGGGGTTGATCTTCCCAGCCGGAGAGGATGCCTTCGAGTTCAAGGCGGAGAATTTCCAAGTTGGCGATTTGGGCGTGAATGTTGTCGAGTTTTTGCTGTAGGCGTTCTTTGATTGCGCCACAGGGAAGCGTTCCCCCATCATGCACCATCAGCAGATCGTGAATATCTCGCAAACTGAGGCCGAGGGCTTGCGATCGCTTAATAAACGCCAACCGATTAAACACGTCCGGGTCAAACAGACGATAACCGGAGGGCGATCGCCGCATCACCGGATTTAATAAATCGGCCTCGGTATAAAACCGAATGGTTTTCACCGAAAGGCCACTCTCTTGAGCCACTTGACCAATTTTTAACCCTAGGGCTGAACGGCGGGACGTTGACATCAATCACACTGGAATTCATCGAAAATTTGGGTAGAAACCCCGTCCTTCTAGGACGGCTTGATGTTAGTATAATCCTTGGTCAACGACCCACCCGAGACGATGGATCAGACAGCCTACACGAGCGAAGTCCAGTTGTACTGGCGGCGCAGCAAAA
>NZ_JAQMTY010000020.1 GCF_028330765.1 Spirulina subsalsa CS-330
CCCCACTATAGCCCGTAGGGTTTAGTGGGGGAGTATGTCAAGCTCGCCTCGAATCACTCGATCGAAGATGTCGCCAATGGCAAGATCGAAAACGTCCGCTTTTCCATGTCCCGCCCCGACAGTGCAATGCAATTCGGCCAGATTGCCGATGTGACAGGGGACGGCAACACCTTCGCCTTTGAAGATGTCACCCTCGCGAAATCCGACCAAGACTATAACGACATTGTGTTCCAAGTGCGCGGCGCAACCGCTGAAACCGCCCTCATGGATGAGATGGTGGCCGAGGGGCGCGATTGGCGCACTCAGAACATGGGTCAAGCCCTGATCGAATACGCCAACGCCTACACCGATGGTGTGGACTACACCGCCGCCGATTTTGAAGCCGCACGGGAGTTTCAGCCCTTGGTGGGGGTGATTGATACCGGTGTGAATGTGGATGCGATCGGCTTGGATGCTGGCGAAATTTTGATCGGCTCAGACTTCATCGACGGCGATGATAATTCACTCCTCACCGATGGCGAGGGCGACGAACATGGCACGCAAATCGTCAGCCTGATCAATACCCTCAATGACGATGCGCCCCTGTGGGTGGGGCGTTCTGTGGGTTCGGGCCAATGGGCGAGTTCCCTGGTGGAATTTGTCGATGCGGCGGTGGAGTCGGGTCAACCGAATGCGATCGTTAACCTGAGCATGGATCTCACCCAAATCGACGCAGACGGCAACATCACCACCCGCACCGAATTCACCCCGATGGAAACGGCCGCGTTGGAATATGCCCGCCAAAATAACATCCTCGTCGCAGTGGCTTCGGGGAACCAAGCGGGGCTGATGTCGGCATTGGGTCAAGCGTCCCAGCAGTTCGATAACATCATCACCGTCGGCGCAGCGGAGCAGTTTGATCCCGATGCGTCCAACTGGCAAGGCTACGATCGCGCTGACTATTCCAGCTATGGCGAAGGGTTAGACATCATGGCCAAGGGTGGCACACAGGATAATCCCGTGGTGGGCAAAACAGGGTTTGGCTCATCGATGGCTACCGCCCAAGTCACCGGCGCAGCCTCCCAAGTCTGGGCAGCCAACCCCGACCTCAGTTATCAACAAGTCATCCAAATCCTGAAACAAACCGCCACCGATTTGGGGGTAGCGAATCCGGATCTGGAGACGGGTGCAGGGCTGTTAAATGTGGCGGCGGCGGTGCATTTGGCAAAGGCAACGAAGGTGGAAGACTATGAAAAGGGTCTGAAGTATGTTCCCCTAACTTGGAGTGGCGAGGATGAGTTTACGCCTATGGAACGGGCCGCGAATTCGACGGCTGCGGGTTCGGGTTCGACCCAAGGAATTTCTTGGACTGGGTTTTTGAATATTTTCAACAATCCAGTTAGTGAACGATTCAAGAAGCTGCTCCAAGATATCTATAACCAGTTTCACAATAATGCCACTCTTGCCAGCAATCCAAGTTCTTGGTTTTTCCAAACCCACCGAGGTGTAGATAATCGCATTTACACCCGCTTTTACAATCCAGCAACCGGGAAATGGTCAAGCTGGGAAAAAGGCACTCAGAGCAATGAAGCGACGTACCATCAGCCTGCTGTTGCAACTTTAAATAGTGTTGTTTATCAAACCCATGTGGGTAAAGACAACAAGATCTATAATCGGTCTTCCACAGACGGGGTGAACTGGACAGCATGGAGTCGTCCTAACATTACAAATGAATGGACAAATCATGAAGTTGCCATGACAGTGCTTAATGGCAAGCTTTATCAAACCCATGTGAGTAAAGATAACAAGATTTATACACGCTCATCTACAGATGGTCTGAACTGGACAGCATGGAAGCGTCCGGACATTACCAATGAAAAAACAGAGCGTCCGGTGGCGATGACCACCTTGAATGGGAAGCTCTATCAGTCCCATATTGGCCTTGACCAAAAAGTTTACACGCGCTCCTCTACGGATGGTTTGAACTGGACAGCATGGGAGCGTCCTAACATTCTGAATGAAAAGGCAAACAGTGCTGTGGCAATGGTGGCGTTCAATGGTCGGCTGTATCAATCCCATATTGGACTTGACAAGAAGGTTTATACCCGCTCATCTACGGATGGGAAAAATTGGACAACTTGGAAGCATGAAAATGTTGGCAATGAAGCTGCTTATAATAATCCGGTGTTAGCGACGTTTAATGGCAAGCTGTATCAATACCATGTAGGTGGTGAGAATGGTTCAGAACCAGGTGGTGTGATGCATTCTCGTTTCCTGAAGAGTGATGGTACGTGGTCAGATTGGGAGAATATGGACGGCGCTCGCACTCCGTTTGATCTAATAGAATCATCGAATCCAAAATTTGATGCTTTTGTTAACTGGGCCAAGGCACAGACTCAACCAATTAATCGTTTAGATGCTTGGTATTACATACAATATCAAGGCTGGAATCCAGCAGGAGAATGTGTCAGTTTAATTGCTCGATATGTTCAAGATGTTTTCTTGCCCGAAGATCAGAAAGATAAGCATCTCGGTGGATATGGTCATGGTCATGCTACTGCAAGTGTTGTTGCTGGTAAATTCCCTCAGTACTTTGACTCATATACAACGACTAATGGTTTAGGCTCTAATCCACCAAAATCAGGTGCTGTTATCTCGTTTGGTAAGCACGCTCCAAAATTCGATGGTAATCATGGTCATGTTGGAATTGTGACTAGCTATAACTCAAGCACGAAAGAAATTAAATACATTGATATTGGCAACGGCTTGAGTGGTGGAATCGTTGCGGGTGAACGCTCTATCTCAGCAACAGACTACCGGATCAATGGTTGGACTAATCCGAAGTAGTCTCCACACCCAAACCCCATAAACCCCAACGCACCACAGCCCTAAATTCTGGCAGTGGTGCGTTTTTTGTTGGGTTTTGGGCGCAAGCGTTGCGCCCCTACGATTATTCCTGACCCATTTCCGTAGGGGCCGATCGCACCCGCCCCAACCCATCACGCCACCCATTCGCCATAATCAAGGTAGAGTGACCAGGAGGATAAACCATGCCAACCCCAACAGAAACGCCCATGGGCAAAATCATCACCACCCTAACTATCATTAACCGCATTGACCAAGCCAAAGCCAAGGAAGGGTTAATTCCTGCCGAAGAAGTGCGATCGCTCACCCTCGAAAACGTCCTGGTGGATACAGGGGCGACCACCTTATGTTTGCCGAGTGATGCGATCGCGCAACTTGGTCTAGACCTGCTCAAGGAAGTTGATGTATCCACAGCAACCGGATTCAGTAAAGCCAAGATTTTTCAAGATGCCCGCATTTCCTTACTGGGACGTGAAGGCACATTTGAATGTTTAGAATTACCCGGTGGACGTGACCCCCTACTCGGTGTTATTCCCCTCGAAGCATTGGGCATTGAATTAGACCTGAAAAATCAACAGTTACGAGTTTTACCAGAAACATCAATGGACACGTATTTGACCATTTTGTGATGATTCTCGCAACCCCATTGGGCGCAAGCGCTGCACCCCTACAGAAGTCAACGATTGTGCCAATCGCGCCCTAAACCCCATCAACGCCAACGCGCTACGACTCGCTCACCGTCACGGGATGGTTTGGGCGGCGTTAGCGTCGAGGAGGAGGGTGGCGTGGGGGTGGCGGCGGAGAAGGGTGGCGGGACAGGTGGAATCAATGGGGCCGGTGAGGAGTTGGTGAACGATCGCACGTTTATGATCGCCCTGGGCGAGGCAGAGGAGGCGACGACTTTGGGCGATTTGGGAGAGGGTGAGGGTGAAGGCGTAGTGGGGAACGGCGGCGAGGGTGGGGAAATGGCCTTGATTGTATTGTTGTTCGCGGTTTTTCGCATCCAGTTTGACCAGTTTCACGGCGGCGGGATCATTAAAATCAGCGACGCTCGGTTCATTGAAGGCGAGATGGCCGTTATTGCCAATGCCTAAACAACAGAGGTCAATGGGGGCGGTGTTGAGGAGTTGGGTGTAGCGATCGCATTCCCGCAACGGTTCCAAACAATCCCCGGCGAGATAGTGAAACGCAGCGGGATTGACCCGATCCGCAAGGCGCGTTTTTAAATAGTGGCGAAAACTGGCGGGATGATCGGCGGCAATTCCTAAATATTCATCCAAATGAAAATAGGTGACGCTAGACCAGGGAATTTCATCATCTTTGATCAGGTAGCTTAAACAAGCCAGTTGGGAATTGCCTGTGGCCCAGATAATCCGGGCCTGGCCGTGAGTCGCGATCGCCTCTAAAATGCCCTGCCGAATCGCCGTTGCGGCCGCGATCGCCACCTGATCCGCCGTCTCATAACATTGCACCTGTAACCGATCCACCCTCTGCCTGTTCATAATCCTTCCTCCGCTGAACCCACAACATTACGCAACTCCCCAATCTTCAGATTAGGCGAAAATTAGCCCCCTTGTTCCTAAACCCGCTATTGTTGAAAATCCCATTGATTCACGATGCCCACCGTTTCTAAACCCTCCATGACTGTTAACGCCCGCCAACTCGCCCTCACTGCCCTCCAACAAATCGATCGCCACGCTGCCTATACCGATATCGCCCTCGATCGCACCCTCGGCAAATATAAAAAAGATACCCTCGGCAAGGCCGATCGCGCCCTCACCACGGAACTGGTCTACGGTGTGGTGCGACGACAGCGCACCCTTAATGCAATCATTGACCATCTCGGCGCGAAAAAAGCCCAGGATCAGCCGCCAATGTTGCGATCGATTCTCCACATCGGCCTCTACCAATTGCGGTATTTGGATCAGATTCCCCCGTCGGCGGCGGTGGATACGGCGGTGGAGTTGGCGAAAACCAACGGCCAAGGGCGTTTGGCGAAGGTGGTGAATGGGCTATTGCGGCAGTATTTACGGACGATTGAGGCGGGAGAGGAGGCGATCGCACTTCCCGATGATCCGGTGCAACGGACGGCGATCCTCCATAGTTTCCCAGATTGGATGGTAGGGCAATGGTTTGAACAGTTTGGCGAGACCGATGCGATCGCCCTCTGTGATTGGTTCAACCAAACGCCGCTGTTAGATTTACGAGTCAATCCCCTACGCTCGGATCGGGACGCAGTGCAAGCCGCCCTCGCCCCGTCTGGGGTCAATGCTCAACCCGTGGCCGCGTTGCCCCATGCCCTGCGGCTAGTGGGTTCTGTGGGGGCGATTCCCAAATTGCCGGGGTTTAAGCCGGGCTGGTGGACGGTGCAGGATAGTGGGGCGCAGTGGGTGGCGCTGTTGGTTGACCCGCAACCGGGGGAAACGATTATCGATGCTTGCGCGGCTCCGGGCGGGAAAACCACCCATTTGGCGGAACTGATGCAGGATCTGGGGACAATTTGGGCCTGCGATCGCACCCCCCACCGCCTCCGCAAAGTCACCCAAAACGCCCAACGCCTCGGCCTCACCTGCATTAAAACCGAACTCGGCGACAGCGCTACCCGTACCGAATACCAAGGCATGGGCGATCGCGTCCTCGTTGATGTCCCCTGCTCCGGCCTCGGAACCCTCCACCGTCACCCCGACATCCGCTGGCGACAAACCCCAAACACCATCGCCGAACTGCTCCCCCTCCAAGCCCAAATCCTCGCCAACGCCGCCACCTGGGTCAAACCCGGCGGCCGCCTCGTCTACGCCACCTGCACCCTCAACCCCCCCGAAAACGAGCAGCAAATCGCGCAGTTTCTCGCAACGCATCCCGGCTGGGCGATCGCACCCCCTGCCCCGGATTCCCCCCTCGCCCCCTTCGCCCGCCCCGACGGCAGTATCACCCTTTTCCCCCCACACCACCACATGGACGGCTTCTACATGGTCGCCCTCACCGCGCCTGACAAAGGCAGAGTAGAAACTAAGGGCGAGCAGGGAAGTATACTGTAAACTAAATCGTTAACTCCAAATCTGCTTGATTTTTTGGTGAAGCCAAGGGAGTAACCATGACAAACAGTGTCAACAATAGAAAAGTTTCAATATTAGATAATAAGCTGACCATTAAAGTAGATGGGCCGGACTTTCCAGTTGAGGATTTTATAAAAATCCTTAAGGATTTTCTGTCAATATTACAAGATATTGATCGTGAGACATCTGATACTGGTGAGCCAACTCTCTATTGGTCAATTCAAGATATTAAGCCCAATTGTATCTCTACTACCATCGAAAGTCGTCCCAAGTCTAATGAGATTTCTATCAAGCGTAGTCATGATGTAAATTCGATTTTCGCATCAGGCTTTGAATCTTTTCGTCTGAGTTCAGAAATACCCTATGGGTTCACTCCAAAAATAGTTCAGAAAACTAGAGAATTGGTAGAGTTAATTAACCCTGATACTTTCGCACAGATTAGCTTTGTTGCAAATGGCTGGGGATCATTTGATATTTCAAAAATATCTAATAACTTGATCAAGGAGCCTCAACAAACATATAAATACTATGGATCTGTTGAGGGAAAACTCATAACACTAAACAATGAAAGAAGAGCAAGGTTTGGATTGAGGGATCGCCTCACCAACACAGTCATCAAGTGCTTTATTGACGAAAGCAATTCAACATTATTTCAAAAGTCTCTCCAAGCGATTACCCAGAGAGAAAATGTTTATGTATATGGTGAAATACGTCAAGACTTGAATGGGAATAAGAAAAATATTACTGCGGCAGATATAAAGATTCTACCGAGTGATGAAGAATATATGCACCCATTAGATGCATTAGAACAGCTTGCTAGGTTAAGGCAGGGAGATAACTTTGAGTAACAATCGTTCAACAAAAAAGAAACATTATCTGGATACCTGCATATTTATTGGTTACTTGAATCAAGAAGAGAATAAATTTTCTGAATGTAACGCTGTAATCTCAGCAGCATCTGAAGGGTTCATTGAGGCTTTCACTTCAGAACTAATTGGTGTTGAATTGATTAAACTCAACGGCTTTCCCTCTGGAGCAGAAAACGCAATGAATCAGTTCTTGGATGACTTCATCAATAAATCACACTGGTTGAAACTAATTTCATTTGAGCGAGAGATGGCTAGGATTGCTAGATTCTTACGACAAAAGTATAAGCTTAAGCCATTTGATGCGATGCATTTAGCTACCGCAATTCGACATGGAGTAGATTATTTTGATACGACGGATGAAGATTACTGGAATGGTGAGACAAAGAAAGGGAAGCTACCAAAATCTGTTGGATATGTTGATTATGAACCTGTGATTATCCAACGACCAAAAGTGGAAGGGTATACAATACCAATTCCTTTTTCTAATGAAATCATACCCGGACTGGAATAATTTTCCATGGCTTCCCTTTTTAAAATCAGATCTTACTATTCCACCACTTGAATAGCAAGGCTTTTTGATTACTCTTTATTCGATTACGTAAAAATCATTTCCTCTTCCGGGCGATAGATAAAGTCATAATCAAACGGCACTGGGCGAATATTGCGCACGATCGCAAACCCCAAATTACTCACCAAATCCGTCGTAAACGTCACCATCGCCAATTCCACTAACTTACGCTCAGAAATTTTCGGTTCTTTAATAAAATAGTTGCGCTGGGCAAAGAATAAATTGGCATCTTTGGGGTTAATAATGCCGTTGAGGCGATGGGCGTGCTGAATGGGTTTGACATAGGTGAGAAAGAATTCCTCTTGGTTATGCTGCATCAGATAAAATCGCTCCTGCTGCAACCAACTCATTTGAAAAATCATCTTAATTAGCTCAAATCCTAAAATATAGTTCAAGACATAATTTTTTTCCTTGGGACTGAGCACTAAGCGCAGGGCGGATTCTAAAAACTTGTCGGGTTTGCGGCGAGCATCTTGGGCGGAATGGATGTAAAACTGTCGAATATAGTGGCGCAGAGTGTCGCTGGTGAGGATGGTTTGAATGTGGAAACTTTCTAAATGCCGTTGCACTTTGGCCTGGGTTTCGTAGTCTTGGATGATTTTGGCAATTAACCCATCGGCGGTGTATTGATCGAGAAAATGGGCTTGATCATCGGGTGCGGCGGCACAGAGTAAATGACACAGCGACAACAGATAGCGACGCTCTTGCCAGGGCAGTTTTTCGGCCCATTTTTGGGCTTCATGGGGAAGTCGCTCAAGCATGATATTTGGTAGATGCGGTGTATAGATGCACGGAAAGAGTGGCACTGGCGCAGCACCGTTAACACATCATGGGGTAAGGATAGAAACTATGGAGGTGAGGTGTTGGGCTGCGCGGGGAAGTGCTGTTGTAATCCTAGGGTAATCCTAGGGGATCTCACCCCGGATGCGTCAATGGTGAGATAGCTGAATCTTAGGTGGGTTGGGGAGGGTTGGGGATGGGGGGAGTGGGGGGTTAGGGGGCGGGGCTGGATTGTTCGGCGTAGGCGGCGTACAGGCCTTGGATATTGTACCAGTTGAGGAAAATGCGGGCGATTTCGAGGGCGAGTTGAGGTTTGCCGCGATCGATTAGCCATTGCAGGAGGGGGGCCATGCGTTTTTCGTTGAGCCAGCCGCGTAGGGAGAGGATATCCCAGAGGAGGCGGTGCATCCAGGTCATTTGGATCATCATCCGCACGTCCCAGGTGGGATGTTTGCGGTAAAACAGGACACCCATGCGGCCCCGTTGGATTTCTTTGTCGATCAGGTTGGGGATTTGGTCGAGGCTGAAGGGGGGATGCCAATGGTAGCCGACGGCTTTGGGGCATTTAATCAGGGTGAGTCCCAATTGTTTGAGGCGCACGCCGAGTTCGAGGTCTTCCCAGCCGTAGAGTTGAAATTGGGTGTCGAAGAGTCCGGCGGTGAGGAGCCATTGTTTGGCGATCGCTACATTTCCGGTGGCAAAGTAGGCGGCGGAAAAGTCGGTGATTTTGTAGGGTTCGGCGGTGGGGTGGTCGAAGTTGGCGGTATTAATCACCGCGCCGTAGGTGAAACAGCGATCGCTCCCTAATTCGCGCTGACCCTGGGCTAACCCGTCGGCGTGGGCTTGGAGAAAGGCGGGAGTGACGACGAGATCGCTATCAATAAAAATAATCCTGTCCCCTTGGGCGTGTTTCACGCCAAGGTTGCGGGCTTGGGCGGGGCCGGCGTGGTCTTGGGCATAGGTGACAACGAAGGGGAGTTCTGCGCGATGGGCGGCGATCCAATCGATTGTCCCATCAGTGGAGCCATCATCAACGACGATCACTTCGTAGCCTTGGATGGGGGTATCGGGGGTAAAGGTTTGGTGGGCGAGCGATCGCAAACATTTCTGCAAAATCGCCAAGCGGTTATAGGTGGGAATGACAACCGAAAAAAACATAGCGCAATCCTAACAAAATGACAGAAGAACAGTCTCCCTCACCCCTAGCCCCTCTCCCGGCGGGCGAGGGGAATCAATGGCTCCCCTTTTCCTGTGGGAGAAGGCTCGACTCAGTTCGGGATGACTGCCGCGACGTTACAGGGGAATCAATGGCTCCCCTTCTCCCACAGGAGAAGGGGTTGGGGGATGAGGGCAAGCACCTAAAACGGCGACACGGGCGGCGGCACAAATCCTAAATGGGGCCGCACCAGTCCCGTGGTTTGGCTCACCCAAGCTAACCCCTGCCGCGTCCCGACCCAGACTTTATTTCCCGTATCCGGCGACAGGGAGAGCACATGACCCGATGGCAAACTGGGCATTTCCCCCAGAATCGCGCCGCTGTCGGGTTGGACTTGGAAGAGGCCTGCTTCAGTGCCGATCCAGACGGTGCGATCGCGGGAAAACCGAATCGAGGTGATGCTCTCGCCCCGAAACGGGGTCACCGATCGCACAATGCGCCGCTCTAGAGGGTTAATCACCAACAGGGCGTTGGGGGTTCCCGCCCAGATCAGGCCATCGGGGGCCGTGGCGAGGGTTTGCACCACGCCGCCGGGGAGGTTGGTCATCCGCCCCATGGGGTAGGCGCTGGCGGTGTTGACCTGTACCAAGCCATCGAGGGTTCCCACCCACAGTTGCCCTGTGGTGTCCACCGTGAGGGCGTTGGCGCTGACTCCGGCGAGTTCTTGCAGGGTGGTCATCATTAAGCCTTGATCGGGGCTGATCAGGCTGAGGCCGCGATCGCCCCCCGCCCAGAGATACCCCCGCTGATCCACCGCCAAGGACAAAATTCGATTCGACGGCAGCGCAAACTGATAGGCCGTCACTTCATTACTGCGGGGATCAACCCGGACAATGCCGCTATTCGTCCCGCCCCAAATCCGCCCGGCTCGATCCATCGCCAGGGACTCCATCCGATAGTTAGGCAATCCCACCCGCGCCAAGATCCGGCCCGTATTGGGATCAATCCGGCTCAACCCCAACCAAGAGGCAATCCACAGCGCCCCGGTGCTGTCTTCCTGTAAAGCCGTGACGCGAAAATCCCGGTCAAAGGGGTCGGGGCGGGTCAGATCGTCAGCAGCACCGGGGGGAGCCGGTGGGGGGGCATCACTCGCAAAGGGAGGCAGTGCCGCATCGGGTTCCGGGAGCCATTGGGCAAGACTTGGGGAGCCACTCCAGCAACCCACCAACACAGAACTTAACAGACTCCAACGGCTCAGCCAACACCAGCGCATCATTTCAGTTACACAATAAAGGGCGAGTTGGGGGATGATTCAAGCATGATTCAATCGGTTTCAAGCATAACTTGACCTTTGACTATTGTAACGATTGGGGCCAATGGGAGATGGGGCGGTCTGGATTCCGGGAGCGATGCTCGGTGAGTAATTGGAGGGGTGATTTGCTACAGTGATTGCTGGCCAAACTGTTGAGCGATCGCTCCTTTCGATGTACCTTCAGCACCTGCATTTACGCAATTTTCGGAACTATCACGATCAGATCGTCCAGTTTCAAGCACCCAAAACCATCATTGTGGGTGACAATGCCCAAGGGAAATCGAACCTCCTCGAAGCGATCGAACTCCTGGCCACCTTGAAAAGCCATCGCGTCAGCCGCGATCGCGACCTGATCCGCCATGGCATTCCCGATGCTCAGGTGGCGGCCACCGTTGCCCATCGCTACGGCACGAATGATCTCGACATCACCCTGCGCGATCGCGGCCGACGCACCATTCGCCGCAACCACGAAGCCCTACGCCGCCAACTCGATGCCCTCGGCAGCCTCAACGCCGTGCAATTCTCCTGTGTGGATTTAGAGTTGGTGCGGGGTGCGCCGGACTGTCGCCGCCGTTGGCTCGATAGCTTAGTAGTGCAACTCGAACCCGTTTACGCCCATATCTTGCAGCAATACACCCATGTGCTCCGTCAACGCAACGCCCTCCTGCGCCAAAGTAAACGGGAATCCGCGTCCGTCCCGCCGGCTGCGATCGCCCTTTGGGATGCCCAACTGGCCACCACCGGCTCCCGCGTCACCCGTCGCCGCGCCCGCGTCCTCCAGCGTCTCGCCCCCCTCGCCCAGCATTGGCATCAACAAATCAGCGGCCAACCGGAAACCTTGACCCTCCACTACGCCCCCAATGTGCCCTGGCAGGAGGATGAACCGCAGCAGGTGCAAGCCGCCTTTCTCACCCACATTCATCAACAGCAGCGGGCTGAACAGCAACGGGGCACAACGGTCGTCGGCCCCCACCGGGACGACATCGACCTATTGATCAACGACAGTCCCGCCCGGCTCTATGCCTCCCAAGGTCAGCAGCGTACCCTCGTCCTTGCCCTCAAATTGGCGGAACTGCATTTAATTGAATCCGTGGTGGGGGAGCCGCCCTTACTCTTGCTGGATGATGTCTTAGCGGAATTGGATCTTCAACGCCAAAATCACCTCCTCACCGCCATTCAAGACCGCTTTCAGACGGTGATCACCACCACCCATCTCGCCACCTTTGAGGCGGGCTGGTTGGCCGCCTCGCAGCAATTGCGCGTGGCCGCTGGGGCGATCGCACCCCTACTGTGAGCGTTGTCCTGTGGCCCGCTTTGGCATCGAACCTGTGTTTGATCTCTTAAGAATTACAACAACTTGCGGATCACACTACTCTGAGAGCGGTAATCAGACGAGATAATGAAACTCAAGGGACGGTGATCACTGGAATGATCGTTAAACACTGAATTTTCTGATCACTGTGACAGGGTGCAGCCGAAGCAACATGCTCAAAACTTGGGCAATCGTTAAAGAGCGCAACAATGGAGATGCTGCAAACATAAATAATTCGTGATGATTTGATCCATGGAGCAATCCTATTTGATTCATGAACAGGCAAGGGGCTTAAGCCCCTTGTTAAATGAACAGGCAAGGGGCTTAAGCCCCTTGTTACATGAACAGGCAAGGGGCTTAAGCCCCTTGTTGATGAGGAGATAAGATCTTCGATTGATTTAGGATCGCTATAGTCACGATTGTTAAGATGGAAAAGGACAGATTCTAAACACTCGTTTTTTTCCTAGGTTACAACTAATATCTAAGATCGAACCCATTTATTTGCAGTTCAAACGTTCTACAAGTGTGTTCGGGTTTTGCTCTCTCTAGTCTTGATGGATCAAAATTTAAAGATAGATTGTCTCGTCTTGCTCACGATTTTACCGCTGCGATCGCAACTCAATGACTGTTTTTCCCAGTGATATTACCTAAGATGAGTGAATCATGACCGTCCGGAAGATTGGCGACTGGGGAGGAATTGTGTAATGGTTTTGAGCGTTATGAATGTGAGCTTTTTTGACAACGCTTCCGATGCCGTATTCAGCATTGACGAGCAATGGCAGTTGTTGGCGGCTAACCATGCAGCAGCCCAACTGCTGGGCAAACCCATCAATAGCCTCGTGGATGGCAACCTCTGGCAACTGTTTCCCCAATGGTTGGGCACGATTTTTGAGGCGGAATATCGGCGGGTGATGAGCGACGGGGGCACGACCCATTTTGAGGCCTTTTCCGCTGTGGGCAACTGTTGGCTTGTGGTGAATTTGCAGCGCAATGATGCCGGTCTTTTGGTGTATTTGCGGGATGTGAGCGATCGCAAACGGATCGAAGCCGATGTCCTCGAACAGTCTCGCCTCGCCCATCTGATCAATCGCGTCAGCCGCTTTCTTGTCCATGCCCACGGCCTCGGCGACAGCCTCCAATATTGCACCGATGCCATCATTGACGAACTCGACGGCGCAGTGGCCGCCATTTGGGTCTACAACAGCCAAGGCGACTACCTCGAACGTCAAGGCTTCAGCTACAACCCCGACACCAGCGCCCCCCTCCTCACCTCACGCCTCTTTAAATCGCCCATCCTCGCCCTTGACCATTCGATCATCGGCACCATTGCCAGAACCCAAAAACCGATCATTGATGTGGTGTTCCCGGCCTTTGGTGATCCGCTCCAGTCCAATGCAGTGGCGATCGCCACCGCCTACCATCCCGAAGCCTCCGTCTTCTGCAATCTGAGTAACCACCCCAGCAGTCCCCCCACCAAACTGCATCTGATCAGTTACCCGATGGTGCTCGACGATCGCCTGATTGGAGTCGTTGCCCTCTGGACCTATCAATCCCTGCGGCCCTTTATCCATGAGGGGATCGCCTCCCTGGCCGATAGCCTCGCCATCGACATCGATCGCTGCTGGGCCCGCACCGCTCTCCTCTCGCGCCGGGAAGCCCTGCTCTTTCGCCTCGCCAACCAAATCCGCAACTCCCTCGACCTCAACACCATCCTCGACACCGCCGTGTTTGAGATTCGCCAACTGCTCAAGGTGGATTCTTGCACCTATCTCTGGTGTTGGTCTCAGGAAGAGACGATCAGCTTGATGGTCAGTCATGAGGCGGGCAAAGATGCCCAATGTGGCCAGCGGATTTCCACCTGTCCCCCGGAACAGTTGAGTTTTTTAGCCAAGCAAATCAGCCAACAGAAAATTCTGCGCATTGATGATATTCAACAGCCGCCGCCCTTTCCGAGCTTGAGTCCGTCTGAACAGGATCTGTTGATGGCGCTGTTGCAGGATCTAGAGATTCAGTCGCTGTTGTTGTTGCCGTTAAAAACGCGGTCGGATCACCTTGGGGCGATCGCCTGTAGTCAACGGCACGACAGTCGGCACTGGAGTGACCAAGAAGTGGAAGTGCTCCAAGCCGTGGTGGATCAATTGGCCCTCGCCATTGACCAAGCGGAACTCTTCGCCCAAACCCGCGCCGCTGCCCTCGCCGCCCAAACCCAAGCCCAACAGATTGAACTCACCCTCCAAGAACTCAAACGCACCCAAGCCCAACTGATTCAAACCGAAAAAATGTCCAGTTTGGGGCAGATGATCGCCGGGATTGCCCATGAAATTAACAACCCGGTGAATTTCATTTCTGGGAACCTGAGCTATACCAGTGAGTACGTTAACGACTTGGTGCGGTTGGTGGAAACCTATCGGAAATATTTACCGGAAAACGAGGAAATCACTGCGCTTGAAGACGAAATTGATCTTGAATTTGTGATTGAGGATTTGCCGAAAACCTTGGCATCGATGCAGATTGGGGCGGAGCGGATTCGCCAGATTGTTCTGTCGTTGCGGAATTTTTCGCGATTGGATCAAGCGGAAATGAAGCCCGTTGATATCCATGAGGGGTTAGAAAATACGCTCTTGATTTTGCATAACCGGATTAAGGCACGGGGCGATCGCACTGAAATCGAAGTGATTAAACAGTATGGTGAGTTACCGGCGGTGGACTGCTACGCGGGCCAACTCAATCAAGTGTTTATGAATATTCTCGCCAATGCGATCGATGCCATGGACGAGCAGCCCGATCCTCGCCAAATCACGATCCGCACTCAGTTTATCCCTGACCCCCACGCCCCGGAAACGGAAGATGGAGAACCCCAAGGCATCGCCATGATCCAAATGCAAGATAATGGGTCAGGGATGCCGCCAGATACCGTGAGCCATATTTTTGACCCCTTCTTCACCACAAAACCGGTGGGGAAAGGAACCGGACTAGGCTTAGCGATTAGTTATCAAATTATTGTGGAGAAGCACCATGGTGACCTGACCTGTGAGTCAACCCCCGGCACTGGAACCACCTTTACAATCCGGATTCCGGTTAATCCGGCTGCTGAGTTTCGGAGTACCTAGGGGGCATCCTGTGATGGCGGGGCTTCCGGTGCGATCGCCCCCGTCTAGGGCCCGCTGTGCCCCAGAGTTCCCTTGTCTTCACTGTCTTTTTGTGTATGTTTTGCGTTATGGCGTTCATGCAGTTTACGCTCCCCGATCATTGGCTTTATCCCTTTGTCCAACTTGTTAACGAACGGACTGGCATTCGGATTCGTGACCAAGACTATGGTGAACTGGCTCGGAAAATTGGGCTGCGCATGGCCGCGCTCCATCTGGTGAATCCTGACCAGTATTATCAACGCTTATCCATGGTGGGAGCCGCCGGAGCAACGGAATGGGATGCGTTGATCACATTGCTCACGAATATTGAAAGTTATTTTTTTCGTGATCAGGGTCAGTTTCAACTGTTGGAGCAGGTGTTATTGCCTCGGTTAATGGTGCAGAAACGGCCGGAGCGACGGTTGCGGATCTGGAGTGCGGGCTGTTCGACGGGGGAAGAACCCTATTCCCTGGCGATTTTGGTGCAGCAGTTGTTGGCCCATGAGTCGGGGTGGCAGTGTGAGGTGATTGGCACAGATATTAATCCGACGGTGTTGACACGGGCGCGGCAGGGATATTATCCGCTGTGGTCGTTGCGATCGCTCGCTCCCGCCATTCAAACCCGTTACTTTCAACCCTGTGGCGACGGCTTCCAACTCGATCCACAAATCCGGCAATCGGTGCGGTTTGAGTCGTTCAATTTGGCCAAGCCCAGCACCGAGCAATGGTGTCCCAGTGATGTGGACTTGATTGTCTGCCGCAATGTTTTTATTTATTTTTCCGCCCCAGCCATTGCCATAGCCTTGGACTCCTTTCGTCAAGCCCTGAACCCGTCGGGCTATTTAATGACGGGCCATGCGGAGCTTTACGGTCAACAACTCCAGGCCTTCCAAAGCCATTTATTCCCGGAATCCGTGGTGTATCAACGGCGCGATCGCCCCTCGCCCCACCCGACCCCGCTGCCGATGCGATCGTATCCCACTCCCCCGCCGCCGCTGCCTCGCCCCCCTGCCCCCAGCGTGATCACCGCCCCGCCCACGACTCCGATTCCCACCCTGCAAGACTTACTCACCGAAGCTGAATTCTTTTTTCAACAGAAAAACTATCGCCTCTCCCGTAAAAAAGTAGACGTGATCCTCAGTCGTGATCCCCAGTCGTTTGCTGCCTATTTTTTACGGGCGCAACTCGATGCCAACTCTGGGCAATATGACGCTGCGATCCAATCCTGTGAAAAAGCCTTGGAGCTAGAACCGCTCTCTGTTTCAATTTATTACCTGATGGCTCAAATCTTTGAAGAAAGGGGAGATACTGAAAAAGCAAAGCAACTGTTTAAAAAAATTATTTATTTGGAGCCGACAACGATCTTAGCCTATTACGAATTAAGTCAACTTTATGATCAAGAAGGCAACTCAAATCGAGGCCAAAAAATGCGCCAAACTGCCTTGGCTTTTCTGCAACAATTACCCCCCCAAAGTCGAGTCGATGAACGGAGTGATCTGACTGTCGCCGATCTGATTGATCGGATTCTAACCTCGTCTTGACTGTGATTAATCCTGCAACACCTACCCGTTGTGTAGTGATGCGTTATGCCTGAATCTTTAACCACTTCTGATATCCTCATCACCGGACAAACCACGTATTTAATTTTTACGCTGGATCAAACGTTTTATGGCGTTGATAGTCTCTTTGTTGAGGAAATTTTCTTTTTGCCGGAGTTAACCCCGGTGCCGGAATCGCCCCGCTACATTATTGGGGTGTTGAATTTACGCGGGGAGGTGATTCCGGTGATGGATGTGAATCTCCGCTTGGGCTACCAAACCCAGCCCTATAGTATCCATGATCGCATTGTCGTCTTGCAAAGCCAAGACCATCGTTTTGGAATTTTGGTCAACGAGGTGCATAATGTGCGATCGCTTCATGACAGCGACATTACCGCCCAAGTGCGCTACCGGTGGGAACAGGAGCAAGCCCCCATACAAACCGGACTCGCCCATAGTGGCGATGAAATTATTGTCCTGCTGAGTCTTGAAACCCTGCTCCATCCTCCCGAACGGGCGCACCACAGCATTCAAGATTTGTTTGCGTTGACCGCCGAAGGGGTGGATCACCTGCGGCAAAGTTTGGGCGATCTTGAATCGCAACTGCAAACCCAACGCCATTTTTGCGCCACCGCCAGCCCCGAAGACCGCAAGATTTTCCGCGATCGCGCCGAACACCTGCGCCACCCCCCCGATAACCAAGACAATCAGGGCATGGCCTCCCTCGCCGTGGTGCGCTTAGGGCCAGAACTCTTTGGGATTGATTTGGCCCATGTGCGGGAATTTACTGATATTGGCCGGATCACGCCGATTCCCTGCTGTCCGCCCCATATTGTCGGCAATGTCAATCTCCGGGGTGAAATTGTCACCTTGATCGACATCACCTCGTTTCTCGCCTTGCCTGCGATCGCCACCACCGGCCAACGTCAGGCCATGATTGTGGACTGTGATGGCCTCGTGGTGGGGGTCGTGGTGACGGAAATTCTCGATGTGGTGCTGCTGAACCCCAAGAAAATTTCGCCGGTTCCCACCGCCATCCACGGCATCACCGATGAATATCTCCAGGGCGAAACCGACTATCACGACGCAATGATGAGTATTCTGTCTCTCCCAAAACTATTACACCAAGGGCAACTGATGGTGGACGACAGCATTCTTTAACGTCCCGTCACCCCCCCATCTGTTACCCCAGAGGTTCCCATGAAAACGCCTTATCACGCCCAAGAAACCATGTCTACAATCAACAACGCCACAGCCTTTCAAAAACAGTTAAGCGGTTTTAAAGTGCGCACCTGGATTATTGGGGGCTATGCCATTCCCATTGGCCTTTCGATTCTGTCTGCGATCGCTGTATTTTTTAATGCTCAGATGGTACGTTCTGGGGAGCAATCGATTACCCGTCGCGTCCAGGTGTCTGAAGAAATTGGGAATCTGGCGGTCAATGTCCAGATTATGTCCCGAACGATCCGAGGCGGCATTCTAGATGCAGATCAGGAATCCCTTCGTACCTACAATCAAGCCTTTCAGGATGTCGATAACATTTTAGATGAATTGGAAATCCTCCTCATTGATCCAGAGCAAGAGAATAATCTGATCAAGCTGCGGCAGCAAATGGATGAGTATAAACAGATCAATGAACGAATTTGGACGGTCATTAACCAAAATGACCGTGAGGCATCCATCGCCTTTTGGCAACAAAACCGAGGCCGGGAGCAGATTACCAATTTAACGGAAGCCATTGAGGTGCTGAAACAGCGAGAAATGGAGTTAGTAGACGAGACCCTTCAGGGTCAACGGGATACGTTGAATGTATTAGTCGCCGTGGTTATTGGTTCGGCAGCCCTCTCCATCGCCATTGCCATTGCTGCTTCGAGTTGGATCATCTACAACATTACCAAACGGCTGAATGACGCGGCGAATAGTCTCGCCTCCTCCACCACGGAAATTGCCTCCACCGTGGAGCAACAGGAACGCACCGCCAGTCAACAGGCGGCATCGGTGAGCGAAACCACCACCACCATGGATGAATTAGGGGCATCGTCGCGGCAATCCTCGCAACAGGCCGAAGCCGCCACCGATGCCGCCCAACGTGCTCTTCATCTCAGTGATGGGGGAACCCAGGCGGTGGATCAAACCTTAGCGGGGATTACGGTGCTGCGGGATAAGGTGAGTGCGATCGCTGAACAAATCCTCCACCTCAGCGAACAAACCGGCCAAATCGGCAACATCTCCCAACTCGTCTCCGACCTCGCCAACCAAACCAACATGCTCGCCCTCAACGCCGCCGTCGAAGCCGTCCGCGCCGGCGAACATGGTAAAGGCTTCTCCGTCGTCGCCTCAGAAATCCGCAAACTCGCCGACCAAAGTAAACAATCGGCCCAAAAAATCAACGACCTCGTCACCGACATTCAACACGCGATCAACTCCACCGTCATGGTCACCGACGAAGGCACGAAAACCGTCGAAATCAGCGTCCAAAGCACCCAAAAAACCGCCGATGCCTTTGCCGGGGTCGCCGATGCCGTCAATAACGTCGTGCTCAACAATCAGCAAATCTCCCTCAACATCAAACAACAGTCCACCGCGATCGCACAGGTCGTCCAGGCGATGAACAGCATCAACCAAGGGGCGAAAGAAACCGCCAACGGTATCCGCCAAACCAAAACCGGCACCGAGCAACTCAAGCAAGCCGCTCAACTCC
This sequence comes from Spirulina subsalsa CS-330, assembly GCF_028330765.1. GTDB lineage: Bacteria > Cyanobacteriota > Cyanobacteriia > Cyanobacteriales > Spirulinaceae > Spirulina > Spirulina subsalsa_A. Next base: position 19,265 of record NZ_JAQMTY010000020.1, read on the forward strand.
TCAAAGAAATGGTTTAGCCATCCTCTGCCAAAAGCCCGCTCCGAGGAGCGGGCTTTTGATCATGAGATCGGTTGGAATCGCAGCTTAGAGGGTGTTTAAAAAGTGTCTTGAATAGAGAGGCAAGGGGCTTAAGCCCCTTGTTTCCATTGAGTGAGGCTCATGATTTGGATCTGAGTTTAACTTTTCAAACAGCCTCTTAGACCGGGCTGGAATTATGACCATTGTTCCATGGCGTTGCCCTTCGCCTCCTGGGGATGTTCTCCCATCACCGCCCGCATGCCTTCAATGGTAGACACCATACTGCTGGGGTCCATGAACATGATTTTGCTGCTTTCGCTGCTGCCGACGATTTTACCCATGGTGAGGTAGTCTTGGGCGAGGATGAATTGCAGGGCATCGCGGGCGTTGGGGTCGCTGCGCAGCTTGGCGATAATGATGTCCATGGCTTTGGCGGTGGCTTGGGCCTTGAGGACTTCTTTTTGGGCATCGGCCTCGGCGTTGAGGACGGCGGCTTTTTTCTGGGCTTCGGCATCGAGGAGGAGGGCTTCGGCTTTCCCTTGGGCGGAGTTAACGGCGGCATCGCGATCGCCTTCTGAAGTCAGCACCGAAGCCCGCTTCCGACGTTCGGCGGCCATCTGCAATTCCATCGAATCTTGCACCGCTTTTGAGGGGGTAATGTCCCGCAGTTCCACCCGCAACACCTTCACACCCCAGGGATCGGTGGAAATGTCCAATTCCCGCAGCAGGAGTTCATTGATTTCGGTGCGGGCGGTGAAGGTTTGATCAAGTTCGAGTTTGCCCATTTCCGACCGAATTTGGGTCAAAACCAGGTTTGCCATCGCTTTGTGGAGATTTTCAACGCGATAGTAGGCTTTTTCCATATCAACGATTTTCCAATAGACGACGGCATCGGCGCTGATGGCAACATTGTCTTTGGTGATGCAGGATTGGGGGGGGATGTCGAGTACTTTTTCGCGGGTGGTTTCTTGGTACACCACTTTGTCGATGAAGGGCATCATCAGGTTGAGGCCGGGGGTGAGTTTGCGTTTGTAACTTCCTAGGCTTTCCACTAGGGCTTCGTGTTTTTCGTTGACAATGCGCACAGACCCCGCGATGGTGGAGCCGCCAAGGGCAAGGGTTAGGAGTAAAAGGAAGGTGGGCATTCAGGTCAAGCCTCTCAAAAATTAGGGGTATTTGCGGGTAAACTACACCGCATTAGGGTTGAATCGCGGACGTGGGCAGGATGATCAGGGTGTTGCCTTCCCGTCGGAGGATGAAGACTTTGGTGTTAGGAGGAATGGCGATCGCCTCATCTTCACACCGTGCTTGCCAAGAGTTCCCGTCACACAGCACCCGTCCGGCTTCACCGGGGGGGATTTCCGTGAGGGTGCGGCCGTCGCGAGACTCTTCGAGCACCAGGCGCGATCGCTGTTTCGGGGTGAACATCCGCCGGGAAAGCAAAATCCCCACCGTGGTCAATGCCAGCCACGTCAAGATTTGGAGGCCAAACACCGGCACCACCAGGGACATCACCCCCACCAACAGGGCCGCCACCCCCATCATGAATTCGATAAATGCCGTCGGAAAAAACAGTTCCATCAGACATAAAATTGCCCCAGCTAGTAACCAAAGCAGAGTCAGACTAAACATCAGTTGAAAATGTCACGTTGCGATCGCCTCATCATTCCAAGCCACCGTAGCTAGACAAGACCCAATGATTAGGGCAAGCTAATTTGAGTACAGCGATCGTGGAGTTTGTGCTTTCCATCTTAGCCACTGTTTCCGGCACCTTCGGTGTCATTTAATCTTTCATTATCTTTCGTGATCTCAGCGTCCCCTATGACCCGTTCATCGCTTTCTCCCCATCCCTATCTCTGGGCAGTGGGGCCAGTGGCTGGCAAGCTCACCGCCCCCAATGTAGTCGAAGGACGGTATAAGGTCATCCTGCCCCATATTTGGCAAGATATTTACCCCGAACAACGCCCCACCTTGCCCGACCCGATCCCCGCTTCGGTGCTGCCCTACCTGAAGCTGCATCCCCTGCGTCTCTACTTACCGGAGGTCTACGGAACCTGTCAAGTGGGCGGCCAAACGGTGCTCTTGCTCCACCATGGCCCGATCGATCGCCACGGCCAACCGTTGCCGAGTTTGCGCAGTGCTTGGCCCACGGCTCACCCCTTGCGCCAAGGCGAATGGGTGTGGCAGGCGTTATCTTTGTGGCCGGCTTTGGCGGCGCAGGGGGTGGCAGCGAGTTTAGTGGATTTGGATAATCTTTGTGTGGAGGGGGGACGACTGCGGCTTCAGGGGTTGATTCCCAAAGCGGCCACCCTGGGGGATTGGGCCGAGGCTTGGTCAACGCTGCTGACGACGGCCCAGGCGGCGATCGCACCTCCCCTCGAAAATATTTTCACCATCCTCGCCCAGCCCAATCCCTCCCTGCCTGTCGCTCAAACCGCCCTCAATCAACTCCTGATCGAACAGGCGGCAGAACTTCCCCTCTCGATCCAGGTGGCCAGCGCCACCGATCCCGGTGCTCCCGATCGCATCAATGAAGACCGCTACTATCCCACCGCTGGGGAGATTAAAGGGCGCAATCATGATCATCTCTTGCTGGTCTGTGATGGGATTGGTGGCCATGATGGGGGTGCGATCGCCAGTCAAATGGCCGTCCAATCCCTCCGCCTCCAGGTGCAAGCCCTGCTTCAGGAAATTGTGGAAGACCCCGAAATCATGGCCCCCGATGTGGTGGCGGATCAACTCACCACCCTGATTCGCATTGCCAATAATGTGATCTGTAGCCGCAATGATCAGCAAGGTCGAGCAGCCCGCCAACGCATGGCCACCACCCTCACCCTCGCCCTGCAACTGCCCCAACAGATCGACACCCCCGACCGACGCGGCACGAGCCATGAACTCTATCTCGCCCATGTGGGGGATAGTCGCGCCTATTGGATCACCGAGCAGGCCTGTCATTGTCTGACGGTGGATGATGATATTGCCGGGCGCGAGATTCGCTTAGGGCGGAGTTTTCCCGTGGAGGCCTGGCATCGGCCCGATGCGGGGGCGCTCACCCAAGCCCTGGGAACCCGTCCGGCGGACAAGATTCACCCGACGATTCAACGATTTTTGATTGATGAAGATGGGATTTTGCTGCTCTGTTCCGATGGGTTGAGCGATCGCCGTCTGGTGGAACGCTGTTGGCGCGATGTGGTGCCAGCGGTGTTACAGGGGGAAATGAGCCTCAAGGCCGCCGTGGACTTTTGGCTGCAATTGGGGCGACAGCGCAACGGTCACGATAATGTCACCGTGGTGGCGGCGCTCTATCGGGTGACGGAGTCGGAAGCGATCGCCCCCGATCCTGACCCCAGCCCCGCAACCCCAGCCCCCGATTTTCCCGCTGAACTCAACCCAGCCGCCTGGGAGATTCCCCCCCACAGTGTCACTGAGGGTGAAACCGAGCATCCGGCCGAACCTGTGCCACCTGATGCGTTCGTTCATGATCTCCAGGCTGCGGGCGATTCATTCAATTCGATTGAAGAACTGAGGGCGGCCCTTGATGAACCTGCCCCGCCTGCGGCCATGCCTGACGAGCATTCCCCTGAACCGCCCCCCGTGGCCGCTTCGCCGTCACCCTCCCCTCATTATCCCTTTGCCTCCCCGCCCCCAGAACCTCGCCAAGATGACGAGATTGATCCCAACTTAGAAGTCTCCGATGCCTTTTTTGAGGATGTGGATGATTACGAGGGAGAGGCTGGCACGGCCTCGGCTTCATCGACACGACCAATCCCGCGACCCTCGCGCCAATTGCTGCTGTGGACGAGTGGGGTGGCGATCGTGGTGGTGGTGATTACGGTGATCGTGATGGTAATGCAGGGACAATTTAATCGCACGGTGGAGCCAACGCCCCCCGCTCCGGTGGAATCGGAGGAATAAGTATTGCGGCGATCGCTAGTAACATGGCACAGCTAAAATGGTGCTTTATTGTAGGGTGGGTTAGGCGGACAAAATCCCTGCCATCACTAAAATCCAGCAATCCGCCGTAACCCACCAATCAAGCTGTGCTGTGACACTAGATTGGTGGGCGGTGGGCGATCGCTCGCAAGGTTTGGATGCGGAGCAGTTCGATACCGTTGGGATGGGGAGCGGCGATCGCTTCAAGCCCTAGGTACAAATGTTCTGCCGCCGCCGGGAGAGAATAGCCGCGCCGTTCCGCCACTTGCAGCGCCGCCGCATCCGCATCCAGGTCACGCTCCGGGCCGTGGTAGTCTCGCCAGGCTCGCCGCAGGGCGATCGCCGTTAATCCCCCCGCCACCACCACCCCGACCGCATTGTGCTGCACCCATTCAAACCCCGTGCCCACCACCCCCAAGGCCACGAGGCCATGAATCCCTTTGACTTGAACCCCGCGTCCCTGGAGTTGCCACGTCACCGCCCGCAACAACAGCAAATCCCGCTGGGCTTGGGGAAGGGGCAGCCACCGGGCAAAGTTGAGGGTGATCCTGAAGCGATCGCGCCGCCAGGGAGAGGGAAAGGGAGCCGCGATCGCTTCAGGCTGCTGTGGTGCGGCTGCGATCGTGATCAACATCCGACCCGATGCGGGCATTAACTCCCGTAAGCGGCGAATCTCGTCTTGAATGTGGGGCGCAGTGCTCGCTGGTTGTGGCCCCCCACCGCGTCGTTTCCTCACGCCATCACCCCGCCGCGTCCACCATGGTCAACGTCGGCGTTAAGGTGGTCACCACCGCCTCCACCTGATCCGCCGCCGCATCCGTAGCCGCCACCATCAAAATCACCACCCGTCCCGGTAATTGACGGGCCACCATCACCCCCTGCATCGGCGTACCCCTGCCCCCACTGCCCAATGCTCCCGTCCAGGGCAGTCGGGCCGTTTGGTCATCCACCGGCACAAATGCTCCAGCGGCAAACCCTTCCCCGGCTCGAAAGGTATCAATGGCCACCTGCGCCAAACTGCCAGTATTTAATGCTGCTTCCGTGGCTCGCGGCCGCACCGCCACCGTGTAGGCCAACAGGCCCGCAGGCATAACAACCTCACCATTCTCATCCGTCACCGCAGGCGATTCAAACACAGTCACGCCCGCGACGCTGCTTTGGCTGTAGCCCTGAAGCACGCCCACTTGAAAGCCTTGCTCTGGTTCTTGATAGGGGGTCGGGGCGACGGGCAACGCTGGGGCCGCGGGTGCTACGGATTCCGGTGCTTCAGGCGTTGCGGCGGGATTGGGAACCGGACTCGCAGCCGGATTGGGCACAGGGCTGGCCGCTGGAGTCGGGGCAGGACTGGCGGCTGGGGTGGGCAGCGTCGCCGGCGTGGGACTCGCGGCGGGATTGGGCACAGGGCTAGCCGCTGGAGTTGGGGCGGGGCTGGCCGCCGGGGTGGGGGCTTGGGCATAGGCGGCCGGTCGCCAGAGGGAGGGTTGCCACTGCCAACTGATTAAGAGGGCGGCGGTCAAGCCAACTAAGCCGATAAACCATTGGGTGCTGCGTTTCATGGGTGCTGTTTTTTAAGGGGCGAAGGGGGGTTTAGTGGAGGGTTAGCTACCGATGATGTTGGTGGGATCGCCGAGAAGGCCGAAGAAGAGACCGGCCACGGCTCCCGTCATCAACGTGGCGAGGGTGGCTCCCCAGAGGGCTTTAAACCCCAGTTCGGAAATTTCCGATCGCCGCTCTGGAACGAGGGAGGAGAGGCCACCAACAAAGATGCCGTAGGAGGCGAGGTGGGCGAATCCGCAGAGGACATAACTGACAATTAAGAGGGTGCGATCGCTAATTACGCCCGACATGGAGAGACCATTTAAGGCTAAATACGGCGGGATGCTCGTTTCAAACAAGCGTTGACCAATCAACAGCGAAGCCGCCCAGAGGTTTTGCCAATCCAGCGCCACCCCCGTCAGAAAGGTTAAGGGCAAGAAGAGCATCCCCATTAAATTGCGCAGGGGTTGGGCAAAAAATTGACCGATCAGGGAGTCGTCTCCTGATGCCCCTAGCCAGATCGCCAATTGATTAAACGGCGCATTGAAGAGGGCAATTACCCCCAAAATGGCGATCAACACCGCCGCAATCCCGACGGCCATCTTCACGCCATCTAAGGCTCCGACGATCAAGCTATCCATATAGCTGGGCTTCTTCTGGGTTTCGTCTACTTCTTCGTCGGGAATATGTCCCATGGTTTCCGGCTCTCCGGTTTCGGGAACGAGCAATTTGGAAATCACAAAGCAAGCGGGAATGGTCAGAATCGAGGCCGAAACTAAATGCCCGGCAATGTCGGGGAAGCTGCCCCGGAGAAACCCGGCGTAAAGCCCCAATACAGAGGAGGCGATCGAACCAAAACAACTGGTGAGGATGGCGCAGAGTTCACTGCGGGTCATTTTTGGTAAAAAGGGTTTGACGGCGATCGCGGATTCAATGCCCACAAAAATATTCGCCGCCCCGGAAAGGGATTCCGCGCCGCTAATCTTCATCGTGCGCTGGAAAACGATCGCAAACACCTTCACAATCGGCTGAATCACATTCATCCGGTAGAGCAGCCCCACCAAGGCCGCGAAGAAAATAATCTGCGGCAGGGCGCGGAACGCCAACACGTAGGTAAAACCCGGATTAAGCTGATCCGGGCCGAGGCGATCGCCCGGAACCGGCACATAGCCATTGCCCACCGCCCGCGCAATCCACCGCGCTGCGGGCCCCGGCCCGGCTACTGGATTCGGGTCAGTGGCGAGTAATGAGTTAGGGCCACCAAACAGGAACTTCGCTCCCGCTTCCGATGCATCCAAAATCGGGTTAATGATATTGTTAATGCCTTCGATCAGGGTGCTGCCCCCACCAAAGACCAAGATCCCCACCAGAAGCTGAAGACCAATCCCAAAAATAATCACATTCCACTGCACAACGCGGCGGTTTTCCGACCCCAACCACGCGATCACACAAAAGATCGCAATCCCAAGGGCGGAGAGAAGATTTAGTGCAAGGTTCACAGTTGTCTATCCTGCTAGGAAATGGGCATCGGTCAGGGGGAGTTTGACAATCAACTATGGTCTCCACCACATGACTCAAGGGGGATCATAGTACGATTTGAGAAATCTGAGCACGAGACGTAGGAATCTGTTGCATTCCCTGCCCATTTTCACCCTAGAACCGGGGAAAACAGGACACTTTCCCTGCTCATTTCCTGCGGTTCTTGATCCTGATTCCTGACCTAGAGCGATGGGCTGCGATCGCACCGCCCCCAGATAAACCTGTTGACACTCTCCGGCGTAAACGCACGAAGATTCTTAATTCAGCGACTGACCTTTAAGCACCGTATCTCTTTCGAGCAATCCTCAAACCTGCCAACCGTGAAAAACACCAATTAACGAGCCTGATTTACAGCAACCCCA
>NZ_JAQMTY010000210.1 GCF_028330765.1 Spirulina subsalsa CS-330
CGATGTTCACCTTCTCTCGATCCCCCCTAGCCCCCCTTAAAAAGGGGGGAACGCAAAAAAGTCCCCCTTTTTAAGGGGGATTTAGGGGGATCAAACGCAGACGAGGCCAACATTTGAACGTTATGTATAAGCAGTAGCCCGGTGGGAGAGGGGCTAGGGGTGAGGGCAAAAAACCCTACGGAGCCACCGTGAACTGATCCGGGTGGTAGGACTGAATCCCCTTCATGTACTGCACCCGCTCAAAGGTACTTTCATCGGGACAATTCACCTGGCTCATGCTGCCTTGCATTTGCCTCACAGATTCATACTCATTCTCTTCCATCCAATGGCGCATTTCTGCTTCAATCGTGCTCAGGTACGGAATACCATGGCGGAGCAGTGCCGAACAGACCTGGGTGATTTTCGCCCCCGCCATCAACAACTTGAGCGCATCGCGGCCATGCTGCACCCCGCTAGTAGCCGCCAAATCCGCATTAATCCGCCCAAACAGCAGCGCGATCCACCGCATCGGCAACCGCATCGCCTGGGGATTGCTGAGCAGAATATTCGGACGCACCACCAGTTCATCAATATCAATATCCGGCTGATAGAAGCGATTAAACAGCACCAAACCATCAATGCCCGTTTCGTCTAGCTGTTTCGCCATGTTGGCCATATTGCTAAAAAACGGGCTGAGTTTGAGCGCTACGGGAATCGAAACTTCCGCTTTCACCGCTTGGGCGATCGCCACATAGTTCGCTTCCACATCAGCCCCGGTTTGATTGGGGTCGGTGGGGATGTTGTAAATGTTTAACTCCAACGCATCCGCGCCCGCCGCCTCGATCTGCTGGGCGAAATGTGTCCAGCCGCCCAGGGTGGAGCCATTCAGCGAGGCAATGATTGGAATCTCCGTCATCTCCTTCGCCAAACGAATATGCTCCAAATAGGTTTCCGCCCCCACATGGAACGTCTCCGGCTCTGGAAAATAGCTCAAGGCTTCGGCAAAACTTTCCGTGCCGTAGGTTAAATGGTGGTGCAGTTCGTATTCTTCTTGGCTCAGTTGCTCCTCAAAAATGCTGTGGAGCACGATCGCCGCCGCTCCCGCATCTTCTAAGCGTTTAATATTATCGAGATCCTCCGAGAGGGGGGCTGCGGCTGACGGCACGAGGGGAGATTTAAGCGTCAGTCCTAAATAAGTCGTTGTTAAGTCCATGATTGCTTTGGGTGTAGAGTATGCCGGGAACGATTGGGAAAATCATCGGGGCGATTCAGGCAGGGCATGAAGCGGGAATGGGGAGGAAAGACGCGAGTGCGATCGCACCCACGTCATGCTCACAACTGCAATCCCCTATTCGACGCTCTCCGTTGGTTCAGAGTTCGCCATCTGACGCGATGCGAGGTATTGATACATCTGCCAACGGGTATCCACATCCACCTGAGCCTCTGCCCATAACGCTTTCGCCTCGGCGGGTTTGGTCTTCGTCAACATCTTGAACCGATTTTCCGCGTTGAAGGTCTCGCCCACAGGCCGCTTCGGCGCACGGGAATCCAACTGCAACGGGTTTTGACCCTGGGCCACCAGATCCGGATTGTACCGATAGAGCAACCACCGCCCGCTGTCCACGATCGCCTTTTGATGGCTCATCGCCGTTTGCATATTGATGCCGTGGGCGATGCAGTGGGAATAGGCAATGATCAACGATGGGCCATCGTAGGCTTCCGCTTCGAGGAACACCCGCAGCGTATGTTCATCCCGCGCTCCCATCGCCACCGACCCCACATAAATATTGCCGTAGGTCATGGCAATCAAGCCGAGATCCTTCTTCGCCGACGGCTTACCCCCAGCGGCGAACTTGGCCACCGCGCCCCGTGGGGTCGCTTTTGAGGATTGCCCGCCGGTATTGGAATAGACTTCGGTGTCCATCACCAACACATTGACATTGCGCCCACTGGCCAGGACATGATCCAAACCACCGTAGCCAATATCGTAGGCCCAGCCGTCCCCGCCGATAATCCACACGGATTTCTTCACCAGATAATCCGCCAGGGTGAGCAATTGCCGCGCCTCCGCAAAGGCAGGATCAGCCTCGCCCATGTTGCCGAGGTGTTGCTTCAGGGTTGCCACCCGTTCCCGTTGTTCCCAAATTTCCGCTTCATCGACCTGCTGGGCGTTGAGCAAGCCGGACACCAGATCATCCCCCAGTTGCGGGGCGAGCTTGGCCACCAGTTCGGCGGCAAAGCTGGCGTGTTTATCGAGGGAGACGCGGAAACCCATACCAAACTCGGCGTTGTCTTCAAAGAGAGAGTTTGACCAGGTGGGGCCGCGACCGTGGGCATCGATGGCCCAGGGGGTGGTGGGCAAGTTGCCGCCGTAGATTGACGAACAGCCGGTGGCGTTGGCGATCACCATGCGATCGCCGAACAGTTGCGAGGCCAATTTGAGATAGGGCGTTTCCCCACAACCGGCACAGGCTCCGGAAAATTCAAACAGCGGTTCTTGGAGTTGCTGTTGGCGAATTTGGTTGAGTTTTAACCCGCTGCGATCGGGGTTGGGAAGGTCAAGGAAGAAGTTCCAGTTTTCCCGTTCCGGTTCCCGCAGGGGGGGTTGCGCTTCCATGTTCAACGCCTTGCGCGACGGTTGCGATTTATTTTTCGCGGGGCAAACATCAACACAAATGCCGCAGCCGGTGCAGTCTTCCGGGGCCACTTGGATCGTGAATTTTTGGCCCGTGAAGTCGCGATCGCGGCTTTCGGTGGATTTAAACGTTTCCGGCGCATTGCCCAACTGATCCGGGCTGTACACCTTGCCGCGAATCGTACCGTGGGGACAAACAATCATACATTTGCCGCACTGCACACAAACATCCGGGTCCCAGGTGGGGATGAATTGTGCCACGTTGCGTTTTTCCCATTTCGATGTTGCCGTGGGATAGGTTCCATCGCAGGGCAGCGCACTGACGGGCAGATCATCCCCTTCTTTAATCAGCATTTTGCCTTCGATCTCGCGGACGAAATCCGGGGCATTACTGGGCATGGCCGGCAGGCGGCGCAGGGGTGAATCAGCATCGCCAATCGTCACTTCAAAGAGATTTTCGAGGGTATTATCGACGGCGGTGAGGTTCATCTGGACGATGTTCGCCCCTTTCTTGCCGTAGGTTTTTTCGATCGCTTTCTTGATTTGGGCGATCGCTTCTTCCTTCGGCAACACCCCCGACAGCGCAAAGAAACAAGTCTGCATCACCGTATTAATCCGGCCGCCCATACCGCTATCCCGTGCCACCTTAAAGGCATTGATCACGTAGAACTTCAGCCCCTTACGGACAATCTGCTCTTGGACTTCGAGGGGGAGTTTACCCCACACCTGATCCGGCCCATCGGCACTGTTGAGCAAGAAGGTCGCCCCCTGGGTCGCATCCTTGAGCATGTCGAGCTTTTCGAGGAAGATCGATTGGTGACAGGCGATAAAGTTGGCTTGGTTAATTAAGTAGGTACTGCGGATCAGATTCGGGCCAAAGCGCAGGTGGGACACCGTCACCGCCCCGGATTTCTTCGAGTCGTAGACAAAGTAGCCTTGGGCGTAGTTGTCCGTGGCTGACCCGATAATTTTGATCGAGTTCTTATTTGCGCCCACTGTCCCATCAGACCCTAAGCCGTAGAACATCGCCCGCACCACGCTGTCCGGTTCCGTGGAGAAGCTGGCATCGTAGCTCAGGGAGGTGTTGGTCACGTCGTCGTTAATGCCGACGGTGAAGTGATTGCGGGGCTTGGCGGCGCTGAGGTTATCAAACACACTCTTGACCATGGCGGGGTTGAACTCTTTCGAGGACAAGCCATAGCGACCGCTGACGACTTTGGGGATCATGCCGTCGCAGGTTTCCACGAGGGCATTGAGCACATCTTGATAGAGGGGTTCACCGGCCGAGCCGGGTTCCTTGGTGCGGTCGAGGACGGCGATCGCCTTCACCGTCTCCGGCAAAGCCGCTTTAAATTTCACCACATCAAAGGGACGATAGAGACGCACTTTAAGCACCCCCACTTTTTCCCCCTGGGCGGTGAGATAGTCCACGGTTTCATGCACCGTTTCACAGCCCGAACCCATCAGGACGATCACCCGTTCTGCGTTGGGATCACCTTCGTATTGAAACGCCTGATAGGTGCGTCCCGTCAGAGCTGCGAGTTTGTCCATCGTCGCTTGCACCGCATCAGCACAGGCATCATAGAAGGGGTTGACACTTTCGCGGGCTTGGAAATAAACATCGGGGTTTTGGGCTGTGCCGCGCAGGACGGGGCGATCGGGGGTCATGGCGCGATCGCGGTGGGCAAAGACCCAATCCATCTCGACCAAGCTCGCTAGGTGTTCATCCTCAAGCAGTTCGATTTTTTGAATTTCGTGGGAGGTGCGGAACCCATCGAAGAAGTGCAAGAAGGGAATCCGGGTTTCTAAACTGACGGCATGGGAAACAAGGGCCAGATCGTGGGCTTCTTGGACGGAAGCCGAGCAGATCATCCCGAAGCCCGTGGCGCGGGCGGCCATCACATCGCTGTGATCGCCAAAAATCGAGAGGCCTTGGGCCGCGAGCGATCGCGCCGCCACATGGATCACACAGGGACTCAGTTCCCCGGCGATTTTATACATGTTCGGCACCATCAGGAGCAGACCCTGTGAGGCGGTGAAGGTGGTGGTCAGTGACCCGGTTTGTAAGGCCCCATGGACGGCCCCCGCCGCCCCCCCTTCCGCTTGCATTTCCACCACGGAAGGTATCGTTCCCCATAGGTTGGCTTGACCTTCACTCATCCACGCATCGGACCATTCCCCCATTGGAGAGGCCGGGGTAATGGGATAAATCGCAATGACTTCGTTGAGTTTGTAGGCGACACGCGCAACGGCTTCGTTCCCGTCGAGGGTGGCATAGGTTTTGGTCGTCATAGGTAAGACCTGCTGAATGAACGTCCATGCCAAACCAAATGATATTGTCCACCAAAAAATGTGGCAATCATAAACATTTCGCTAGTTTGGCAATAAAAATAAGGGTGGGATATGGAATGAGAAATTAAGCAACATGAGAGTTGTTTTGTTGAGTCAAATCATTAAGAACTGATCAGACAAATAGTCTGCTGTCCTGAACTCTCATCCAATTGCTCACGTATCTTTATGATGACACTAGACTAATTTCAAAGACGTAAATACTTAGCGTTTTTTAATCTTTGATCGACGCTTAATGTAATGAAATATTTGATCACAATTACTTACAAAATAAGCCCGGCCCCAGTGAAGTTCGGCCGCGTAACTCCAATGGCGATCGCGCCCTAACCCATCGACGAGAACGCCTCACCCCCAAGACCCCGTTTCCGCCTACCCTGTATCCAGACCCCCTGCGGTTCATTCCCGCTCCCGAACATTCATCCTCTGTCCACTCCCATGGCCCCCTCTCCTGCACCCCGGCGCGATCGCTACGAACCCCTCTGGCAAGAAGGACTGAGTTTGCTGGGGTTGTTTCTTCTCAGTGCGATCGCCCTCGGTTGGTCGTTGCCCTCCCTCCCCCTCCAGCCCGGCCTCGAAGCCGACCTCTATCACCTCGCCCGCACCACCACCCTCACCACCCTCTGGGCTGATCCCCTGATGACCCATTCCCCCTGGCACGAGGCTCCCCTCGTACCCTATTTGGTGGTGGGGGCGGCGCAATGGTGGGGGGCCAGTTTGATGATGTTGCGATTGCCCACGGCCCTGTTGACAGCGGGATCAGTGGTGTTGCTCTATGGGGTGACCCGTGAACTGTTTCCGGGCCGTTGGATGGCGATTTTGGCGGGGGTGGTGGATCTGGTGCTGTTGCCCACGGTGAACGGGGGGCGCATCGCTCAGCCCTTGGGGGCATTGTGGTGCTGGGAAACTCTTTTGTTATGGACGGTGTTGCGATCGCGCCGCGATTGGCGGTGGCTCTGGGGCATGACCGCCGCCCTCAACCTCCTCGCCCTCACCCAACCCGGCAGCGCCTTGATCATGACCTTAGGCATCCTCACTTTTTACGCCGCCGATACCCCCCGCCTCCTCCATCACCCCTGGTTTTGGCTGGGCCTTGGCGTGGGTAATCTACCGTGGATTGGGTCGGCGGTGGGTCAGGCTGGGCCAATCATCACCGTGGATCAGGGCCTCACCTCCGTCGTGCTCTACGGTCATCATCCCTGGCTCACAGAAAGCTGGTTTGCCCTCAGTGGCTTGGCGTTGGTGTGGGGCGGTTGTCAACAGACCCTACAGCGATCGCGCTGGAGTTGGTCGCTGCTCCTGCGAATTTGGCTTTTGGTCGTGGGGCTAGGCTTTGGGCTGATCCTCCCCAGCCAAAACCCGCTGCTCTTGGTGCTGCCCCTGTTCGCCATTCTCGCCACAGTCCAACTCTGGAATCTCCAGGAACAAATCCAACAGGGTAAACTCGCCCCCCACTGGCGACGAGGCTCACGTTGGATCAGTGGGGTCACCGTCTTGTCCGTCTTGGTCGCCGTCTTAATCCTCAAACCAGTACAGCCCCCACTCCTGCGTTTAGGGTTGGCCGGCGGTGCGATCGCCCTCACCTACACCATGGTGGCGCGACTCATGGCCCTCGGCGATCGGCAATTTCTCCCCCTCCTACTCTGGGGACTCTACATCGTGCGCCTCCTCACCACCCCTCAGGGATAACCCCCTATTGTTTTTTTTCCATCCGATAGATATAAAACTGATTGAGAATCCCCAACGTCTCAAACTGGTAACCCGTCACCATCGGCGGCAACGCCAACTCCGTGCGATAGATACTAAACAGCAAATAATTTTCCCGATCTGTATTGCTGTTCAGGAGTTGCTGTAATTGCGGCCGCGCCGTATCTAAGAGCGTATCGCCCAACGACTGGCATTGTTGGGAAAATTGACGTAACTGCTCCGGCAAATCCTGACATAGATTGTCATTAAGGTACAGGGTTAACTGTTCCACCGCATAGTCCTCATAGGCACTACGTCCCGGATTGGTCATCGTCAACCCCGCCCCTAGCACCCCGATCATAATCCCCGCACTCGTGACGGTAGCTTGCCATAATTTCATAAAATAACTGTCCTTAAAATAAAGTTACTCTAGGCTTGCTCTAGTCCTGTGGTCTACCATCTCAACCCTATTCCCCATTGAATCCAACACCATTGATCAAAATTCCTCAATTACCTGTTATAATCTCTAATGGCATGGCGAGTGTAGCCAAGTGGTTAAGGCAGTGGTTTGTGGTACCACCATTCGCGGGTTCGATCCCCGTCATTCGCCCTCTTAACACCATAACGATTCAACACAAATCCGCAGCTGGTCAAACCGAAACTTGCGCGATCTGGCCATAGGTTTTGGGATTTTCCCCCTGACCCAGATCCCTAGCATCAGGTTCCCATCCGGTTGGGTCAGGGTTCTCCCTGCGACAGTGCGGCTCAGAATCTGGGGGCTTGCCTGGAAAATTCGCTGCAAAATCATCAGGATTTCCCCCTCAGTCCCCCGAAAATAGGACATATCTGGCGATAATATCCGCCAATTGACCCTTGTCTCTTATCGGTCTGTTATGGTGACAACCCTTGCGCCCATCACATTGGATGACTACATCCACTACAGAAACAACACTGACACTCGCTACGAATTGGTGAATGGAGAACTAAGTCCCATGTCCATTGGAACCGGCCAACACGGCGAAATCATTGACTATCTCAATCTGCAACTGCGGCTCGAAATCGAACGCCTCCAACAGGATTTGATTGTCAAGCCCATGGTGATCGGCTTGCAATCCCCTCGGAGCCACCAATGGTATACCGTCCGCATCCCTGATCTCTTCATTCTCCCCCGTCACCAATGGCGAGAACTCCACAGCCGCGAAGCCGTGATCCGAGCCGGTGAGCCTGCGCCCTTGCTGGTGATCGAAGTCGTCAGTGAAACCACCCGCAGCACCGACTACCGCACCAAACGCTCGGAATACAGTGTGCTCAATATTCCGGAATATTGGATTGTAGACCCCTTGGATTGCCAAATCAATATCTTGACCCTCAGTGATGGCTGGTACGATGCCACCAAATTTGTGGGTGATACTGTGATTGAGTCTCCGATGTTTCCAGAACTGCACCTCACTGTTTCTGATGTCATGCAGGGAGACTGGTAACGCCAAGCCCGACTCAGGAGTCCGTTAGAATGATTTTGCACTTGTACGCAAACGTTACCCCAGACTCCGTGTTGGACTTGCCCCCTCTCTCTTTTCAGTTTGATTCCATTGATGCCGCCCTGGCTGATATTAAGGCGGGCCGCTCCGTGGTGGTTGTGGATGATGAAAATCGCGAAAATGAAGGTGATATCATCTGCGCTGCCCAATTTGCCACCCCTGACATGATTAACTTCATGGCGGTTGAGGCGCGGGGGTTGATTTGTCTCGCGATGACGGGGGAACGGCTCGATCAGTTGGATTTGCCGCTGATGGTGACGAAAAATACCGACCCGAACCAAACGGCGTTTACGGTCAGTATTGATGCTGCGCCCCATTTGGGAGTCACCACGGGAATTTCGGCTGACGATCGCGCCAAAACCATTCAAATCGCCATCAACCCCGCCAGCCGTCCCGATGATCTGCGCCGTCCGGGTCATATTTTCCCGCTGCGGGCGAAACAGGGCGGGGTGTTAAAACGGGCGGGCCATACGGAAGCGGCGGTGGATTTGGCGCGGTTGGCGGGTCTCTATCCGGCGGGGGTGATTTGTGAGATTCAAAATCCCGATGGCTCGATGGCGCGGCTGCCGCAATTGTTTGACTATGCCCGTCAACATCAGTTGAAGCTGATTAATATTGCAGATTTGATTAGCTATCGCCTCCAGCACGATCGCTTCGTCCATCGCGAATCGGTGTGCCAGTTTCCGAGCCAATTCGGCGATTTTCACCTCTACGCCTACCGCAATACCCTCGATAACACGGAACATATTGCGATCGTTAAGGGCGACCCGGCGCAGTTTGCGACGCAGCCGGTGTTGGTGCGGATGCATTCGGAATGTTTAACGGGGGATGCCTTGGGGTCGTTGCGGTGCGATTGTCGGATGCAGTTGCAAACGGCGTTGAAAATGATTGAAAGTGCGGGGGCGGGGGTGGTGGTGTACCTGCGCCAGGAGGGGCGGGGGATTGGCTTGGTGAATAAGCTGAAGGCCTATTCCCTGCAAGATTTGGGGCTGGATACGGTGGAGGCTAATGAGCGGCTGGGGTTTCCGGCGGATCTGCGGGATTACGGCATGGGGGCGCAGATGTTGAATGATCTGGGTGTGCAGCAGATTCGCTTGATTACGAATAATCCTCGCAAGATTGCGGGGCTGAAGGGGTACGGCCTGGAAATGGTGGATCGCTTGCCGCTGTTGATTGAGGCGACGGATTATAATGCGACCTATTTGGCGACGAAGGCGGAAAAGCTGGGCCATTTGCTGTTGCAGACCTATTTGGTGACGATCGCAATTACTTGGGTGGATCGGGTGCAGGGGGTGCAAGAGCGGTATGAGTTGCTCGAAAAGTTGCGATCGCTGGCCACCTCTGCCAATTTGATCCTCCAAGAAGAAGCGCGGCCGGTGGCGATCGCCCTCTTTGGCCGACCCTCCTTAGTGGCCCACCTTGGGTTTGATCAACCGGGACTGGCGACCGCAGACTGGTACAATGACCCTACCCATCCCTATCTTTTAGCCTTGGGACAATTGCTCGATCAGTTGGTGCTTTGGCCCCGCATTGATCAGTTACAATTCCTGCTCGCCACGGGCGAAGATCCCTTGATGAAATTACAAGTCAACCTGTCTCGCCATCAGGTTCCTGCCGGGCGATCGCCCTCTACGGTGTTGCAAGATCCCCTGGCCACCCAAACCATCTACGGATTTAGTTGATGATTTTTTTTAATATTAAATTCAATATTTAATAACTGAATCTAATTCAAAATCCGACCTAGGGATCTTTGTAGGATTATGGGAAGATTAAACGTCCTTCACGAAGAGAGCAGGACTCTCCCCGCTAAAATGGCAACGGCAGCACCCCTTAAACGGCGATGAGTATTTCAAGCTCGGTCTTGGCGCAACTAATGCAGGTCTTACCAGACTGGCGGCCGCAGATGTTTTTTAAAACGTCATTGGTGGCGTTGTCCCATGCGATGGAAGATCAAGTCCTCGCCCATACCGACGGCCCCTTGATTATCGCCACCTTTCAACAGGAACGGTTTTATCGCCAAGAAGCCCACCGTTACCGTCGCATTGGCGAACAAAGCGATCAGGTCTATGTGTTGGCCGCCCCAGAAACAGACTTCAAGCATGGCTCTGGTCTTTATGAATCGGTTGCGTTTGATCCTAACGATGCCCTCAGCCAAGAATGGCATTTGGTAGTGATTGGCGATCGCTACGCCAACTGTCTCATTTGTCGGGAACGCACCACCCTTGAACCCGAAACCCTCAGCTTGGACATGGATTCTAATCGCCGTTTTGAGGGGATTTGGACGTTTAATCGCCAAGCCAGTTGTGCCGCCGCCATCATCCTGCTCGATCGCATTCTCCACTATCGCCCCGAACTGACGGATAAAATCGCCGCCGCCAAAGCCCGCTACCTGAACAATAGTTGCGATCTCACCTTGGCGATCGCGGGGGCCGATGAATCACCCATCAACTACCCCGACCCCTTTGTGAATCGACTGGTGAGCTATCTCCAAGTGGGACAGTACAAGCTGATTAAGGCCTATCGCGCCATTGCCTCCCAAGAGCAGAAAGAACGCCTCATTCATCTGATGACAACGGCCATTCGGCGATCGCTTGACCCCGAAGAAATTCTTCAGGTGGCCGTTGAACAACTCGGCCATGGCCTCGAAGCCTGCCGCTGTATCATCTACCGCTGTAGTGCCACCGATCCCACCGCCACCATCAGCCATGAATTTCTCAACACCGATATCGGTTCCCTCCTCGGCAAAACCTGGGCATTAACCCAAAACGAACTCTTTCAGCGGGTAGCCACGCAACTAGAGTCTCTCTTTGTGCAGGATCTCAGCCCCAATAATGACGCGATCTCCGCCACCGTGCGCACCCTTGCCCAGGCCCACCATATTGGTTCATGGCTGATGGTGCCGGTGTTTTACCAAGACCGCTTTTTGGGGATGATTGAACTGCACCAATGTCGGCCCGATCATCTGCCCTGGACGGGGGAGCAAATCAGCCTCGTAGAAGCGATCGCCAACCAAGTAGGCGTAGCCCTGATCCAAGCCGAAGCCTACGCCAACCTCGAAGACCTCAACGAACAACTGGCCGCCCTCGATCGCACCCGCTCCAACCTCGTCGCCATCACCGGCCACGAACTGCGCACTCCCCTCTCCACGATCCAAGTCTGTCTCGAAAGCCTCGCCACCGAACCGGACATGTCCCCGGAACTGCGCCAAGTGATGCTCAACACCGCCCTCGCCGATGCCGAACGGATGCGCAAGTTAATCCAAGACTTCCTCACCCTCTCCCAACTCGAAAGCGGCCGCGTTGAATGGAACCCCGAACCGCTGCTGATCGAAGAATGTGTGGAACTAGGGGTAAGCAATGTGCGATCGCGCTACCACGGCAGCCGCATCCCCCACATTGAAATCAGCCTAGCCCCCGACCTCCCCCTCGTCCAAGCCGACGGTGAATGGTTCGTCGAAGTCCTCGCTAAACTCCTCGACAACGCCTGTAAATTCACCCCCCCCGACGGCAATATTACCCTCATCGCCCGTCAGGATCAAAGCGAGCAAATCACCCTGTCCATCATTGACAACGGCCGCGGCATTGAACCCAACCGCCTCGAAACCGTCTTTGATCGGTTTTACCAAGAAGAAGGCGCTCTCCAGCGCACCACCGGCGGCACGGGCCTCGGACTCGCCATCTGTCGGCAAATCATTCAACGCTGGGGCGGCAAAATTTGGGCCGAATCCAACGGCAAAGACCAAGGCAGTCAATTCCACTTCACCATCCCCATCGCCACCACCCTCCCCGTCACCCGTGTACGCTCAAGCTCCAATTCACCCCGGCGATCGCGCCGCACCTCCTAACCCATCCCCCCCATTCCCAAATCATCCCCTCAACTTGAACCGGAAACAAGCCCCGAATTGGGTTAAAACTATGCGATAATTTGTAACAAAGTTTTTAATATTCACAAAAACCACACCATGAGTCCAAGTGCTCACGAAGATCCGAGTACTGACAATCCGAGTGCTCAGGAAAAGACCCTCGCTGAACAAGCATCGCCCCAGTACGAATGCCTCAGTTGTGGCTACGTTTATGAACCGGAAAAAGGGGACAGCAACAATAACGTTGCCCCTGGTACAGAGTTTGTCGATCTGCCCGCAACTTGGAAATGCCCAGTCTGCGGTGTGCGTCGAACCCAATTCCGCAACATTGGCGCGGCCAATGCTCCCTCTGGTTTTCAAGAAAACCTGACCTATGGTTTTGGGGTTAACACCCTCACCCCCAATCAAAAAAACCTGCTCATTTTTGGAGCCTTGGCATTGGGCGTGTTATTTTTCCTCAGTCTCTACGGGTTACGCTAGCTCCCTGCGGCTGCGAACCCGGCCGATTTAACCGATGATCTTATGAACCTTATATTAAGTAAATTCAAGCAACTTCTCATAATTACCCTCCTCGCCATCTTCTGCGTGGCCTGTAGCAGTGTCCCTAGTATTAGCTCCAACCCATGGCAGGTAATTGACCTTACCACCGATGCCAGCCTCTATGATGTGGGCTTTACCGACAATCCAGACCACGGTTGGATTGTCGGTAGCCGCTCTAGCATTTTTGAAACCACCGACGGCGGCAAAACCTGGGAACCTCGCATCATTGACCTCGGCGAGGAAAAGGTGAGTTTTCTGTCGGTCAGTTTTGCCGGGCAAGAGGGCTGGATTGTCGGCAAACCGTCGATCCTTCTCCATACCAATGACGGCGGGGCCCATTGGACTCGCGTTATCCTAAGTAGTAAGCTCCCCGGTTCCCCCTATATGATTACGGCTCTCGGCCCGGACAGTGCTGAACTTGCCACGGATCTAGGGGCGATCTATCGCACGGATGACGGTGCCAATAATTGGCACGCCCTCGTGCAAGGGTCTGTGGGGGTGGTGCGGAATATGACGCGATCGCCCCAGGGTGACTATCTCGCCGTTTCCGCCAAAGGAAACTTCTACTCCACCTGGCATCCGGGTGATGATGAATGGGCTCCCCACCAGCGCACAAGCTCCCGTCGGCTCCAAAATATGGGCTTTATCGAGGACGGTCGTCAATGGCTCATCGCTCGCGGTGGACAGTTACAATTCTCACAACCGGATGCCACGGAAGAGGATGGGGAATGGGGTGAAGAAATCTACCCCGAATTCTCCACCAGTTGGGGACTTCTGGATGTAGCCTATCGGACTCCAGCGGAAATTTGGGTATCCGGCGGCAGTGGTAATCTCCTCGTCAGTTTTGATGAGGGGGAAACCTGGCAAAAAGATCGCCAGGTGGAGAGCGTCCCCGCTAATTTGTATCGCATCGTTTTTCTCGATGCAGACCATGGTTTTATCTTGGGCGATCGCGGCGCTTTACTGCGCTATGAACCCAGTGATGAAATCGCATAGTTCCATCGGAATCGTGCGTTCCCCGAACAAGCGATTCTTTATGGTGTACAGTAGACTTTAATGTTTGTCAAAGGAGACACTTTCACATGGCAGGACAAACCGGAGAACGGCCATTTACCGACATTGTTACCAGTATTCGTTACTGGGTGATCCATAGTATTACGATTCCGATGCTGTTTATTGCAGGGTGGCTGTTTGTCAGCACAGGACTGGCCTACGATGCATTCGGTACTCCCCGTCCGAATGAATATTTCACCCAAGATCGTCAAGAAATGCCGATTGTGTCTGATCGCTATGACGCAACAAAGCAGATCGAAATTTTCAATAAATAGTCAACATCTCTATTCAAAAACAAGGGTTATAAACTATGACCAATCCGTCCGGAAACCAACCTGTAACCTATCCCATTTTTACAGTGCGCTGGTTAGCAGTTCACACCTTGGCTGTGCCCTCGGTATTTTTCCTGGGTGCGATCGCCGCAATGCAATTTATTCAACGCTAGGAGGCCTCCATGGAACGTTCTAATAATCCCAACAAGCAACCCGTTGAACTCAACCGCACCTCCCTATTCTTGGGACTGCTGTTAATCTTTGTGTTGGGTGTTTTGTTTTCGAGCTACTTCTTTAACTAATCACAGTTTAGGATTTCACATTAGGAGGATAGACAGATGTTTGCAGATGGGCGAATTCCCCTTTGGGTGGTTGGCGTTGTTGCCGGTATGGGTGCAATTGGTATTGTGGGGCTGTTCTTTTACGGTGCCTACGCCGGTTTGGGTTCCTCGTTGTAATTAACGGGCCGCCCGCCATCGATTGCACATTGCGACTTTAGCATGGCACTCTACAGTTAAAACCCGCCGTTTTCCCAAGGGAGAGCGGCGGGTTTTGCCAATGTAGCAACGAGAACGAGGGTTAGGGCCACAGTAGATCTAGGAACAAGGGGCTGAAGCCCCTTGCCTGCCCTAACGATCTCTACTACTGCTATACCAAGAACGATGACACCGGGAAGAAGCATCATTCGCCCCGATCATCATCATTCACGAGGATGGAAGCGCGATCGCACCACCTCAGCGTTGATGGTTAATCTCCACTATCCGGGGAGGAATTCCGTTTTTTGGGAATGGGTTTAGCAACGCGGCTCGGCCCTCCCTCTCCCGGTTTCACCACTTTACTCGGCCGACTCGAATACCGCTTCTGAAAGCCGCCCCCCGGTTTCTTATCAAACTTTTTGCGAGGCTTGGGCTTGGGCATAAAGCCCATATCATTGGCTTCTTGAATCGCTAAATGTTGCCCGTCCCGGACTAAATGAACATCCCAAAAATGGCGTAGGGGTCGTTCTTCGGGCAACACGCCTTTGAGGTGGAGCTTAAAGGATTTTTTGCGCTTTTCCTCAGGATTGCGAGAGGTCTGCTGAATTTTAATAATCACCAACTCCTGCTCAGTAGAACAGAAAACCGCTTCCCCCCGCACGGAAAAATAACCATCCTCACAGCGCGGTTCCGACGGACTCGGCGGGTCTACGGGCCGGAGCGGGCGCTTGATTTTGGGATCTTCCGGGGTTTCACTGGCCTCGGCATCTTTTGGTTCTAAGCTTTCTGGGTTGGGGTGGAGTTTTTCCGGTTCCCAAACTCCCGCGATTTGCACATGGAGTTCTTCTTCCTGCTGACGGGTGCGCGGATAGACAACCCAAAGATGAGGTTTTTCGAGATCCAGGTGATTTTTGATCAAACTGATGACGCGCCCTAGGAGTACGGCATCAATTTCGCTCCCATCATCGGTGACCACCATGCCTTTGGTGTGCTGTTCCTCTGACGGGATATAGCGTCCATGAACTAGACCGATGGCCCGATACTGTCGTGGTTCACTCGGCGGCGGAATGGGTTGGGAGCGAGGCGGTTTGGTAGATGAAATGGGTGTGGACTGTTCGACGGAGGCGGCTTGATTGTTCATTATCGTGCTAGATCCTAAGCTCGACAACTGGCGAGATACGCAACGGGTGTGATGATCACAAAAGTTGTGATCGGGGAGCAAAGCGATCGCACCTCGACATGAGGTACGGGGAGCCAGTGTCTCCTGATGTCTCGAACCAGTGAAGAAGAGCCGTATGGGTACGGTCTCTCTCTACTTTACATGGTGAGTGGGAAAGTCCCCTGTGGAACTCGGGGGTCTCCATCTTGACATCATGCCTTTGATGGGGAACGGCCCACCGTTGTCATGATTGTACTTAATGCGGTTGATCGGATTGGGAATCCGCATAATTTAACGAGATGGCCCGAAATCCCGTGCTTGGGTAGCTGCTTGAGGCCGGGTCGCCCCCGGCAGGGAGGATCATCCAACGGTACAATGATGGGATGGCTAACCTGGCAGAATCGAAAGAATTCCCGCGAATCTGACCAACCGTTCGATCCTGTGGGGGTAGACATCGCCCCACGCCGACGGTGAACGTTTCGGGGTTCCGCTGGAGAGGCGGCGCTGTTCTCTAACGGGTCTAGGTTGGCGGGGATGTTATCTATTTCTAAGTTGTTGTCCTAAAAAAGTGCTGTGAAAAAGACACAATCGCGTCGCCTTTGGGTCTATGTTGTTCTCGTCCTGATCTTGGTGATTTTTGTCGGGGGGTCTCTTGTCCCCTTGGTGGGGTTGTGGCGCAATCGGTCGGGCAATATCCCGGCCCAAGTGTCCCCCTCACCGACCCCGAATGCTGTGCCGGTGGTGGATAATGACCTCGCGGCGGAGGCGAAGGGCTATGAATTGGTGCTAGAGCGGGAGCCGGATAATATTACGGCGCTGCGGGGCTTGGTGGAAGTCCGGGTTGAGCAGGGGGATCTAGAGGGGGCGATCGCACCCCTCGAACGCTTAGCCACCCTCGTCCCAGAGCAGCCAGATTATCTGCTGTTGCTGGGGCAAACGCGGCAGTATTTCGGCGATTTAGCCGGGGCACTCCAAGCCTACGAAACTGCCTTGGATAACCATCCCGGCTATATTAAAGCCCTGCAAAGTATGGTGGCGCTCCAGTTGCAACAAGACCGCCCCGAATGGGCGATCGGCTTGCTGCAAACGACCTTAAAAACCGCCGCCCAAGCCAACGCCGCCCAACCCAATTCGATTGATGTTGCTTCGGTGCAAATGTTGTTAGGACGGGTCTATGAACAGCAAGAACGCTTAACGGAAGCGATCGCGGTTTACGATCAAGTCATTGCCAAGGATGCCGAGGATTTTCGGCCGGTATGGGCGAAGGCGGAAATTTTCAACGCCCAAGGCCGCACCGAAGATGCCCAAACCCTCTACAGTTTGGCCCTGTCGCTCGCCCCGCCCCGCTATAAAGACCCGATTAAACGCAGTGCAGCGGCGATCGCGGATCAAGCTCCTGCCGATGTTGATGCATCGAGGGGCGAGACTCCAGAGACTCCCAATGGGGATGAGAGCGACCTGGACGGGGATAGCACCGACTAATCCATGACGCAGGGGGATGGATTAGGACAACAGCATCAACAGCGGGCGATCGCTGCCTGGGGTTTAGATGATCGCAATATTAATACCCTGTGCAGCTCCCTGTTGGTGCAAACCTTGACCCGGCGGGGGTTACGGCAGGCGGTAATCTGTCCCGGCTCACGTTCAACACCCTTGGCGGTGGCGTTTGCTGCCTGTAAAACGGTGGCGACGCTGCCCTGTTTAGATGAGCGATCGGCGGCTTTTTTTGCCTTGGGCGTGGCGAAGCGATCGCGCCTCCCTGTTGCCCTCGTCTGTACCTCTGGCACGGCGGGCGCGAACTTCTATCCAGCGGTGATTGAAGCCGCGATGACCGGCGTGCCGCTGCTGATCCTAACGGCGGATCGTCCCCCGGAATTGCGCCATTGCCACGCGGGCCAAGCCATTGATCAGTTGAAACTCTTCGGTTCCTATCCCAATTGGCAGACGGAATTCCCGATTCCTAGCCCGGATGCGGAGATTGTGCGATCGTGGCGACAGATGACTCACCACGCCTGGGATCGCGCCCTGTATCCCCATCCCGGCGTTGTGCATCTCAATGTACCCTTCCGCGAACCCCTCGCCCCAACGCGCCAACCGGAACTCGCGCCCCAAGTGGCCGAATGGTCTCTCGATTGGACACCCCCACCGCCTCCCCTGATCCCTGCGCCCACCGCGATCGCACTGCCCCCCCATCCCCCCGCCGAGGGCGTGATCATTGCGGGCTTGGCGGAACCGGCTGATCCGATCGTCTACTGTCGCGCCGTGGCTCGCCTGGCGGCGGCCCTCAACTATCCGGTACTGGCCGAGGGTCTATCGCCCCTGCGTCACCATGTTGCCCTGAACCCGCACCTGATTAGCTGTTATGACCTGATTTTGCGCGATCGCACCCTCGCCCAACGGTTCGCCCCCCGGTGGGTGATTCAACTCGGAGAACTGCCCACGAGCAAAATTCTGCGGCAATGGCTCACGGAGACCGATGCCCCCCGCTGGATTCTCGATCCGCGTCCCGATAATTTCGACCCCCTCCACGGCAACAGTCACCCTCTGCGCGTTGCGATCGAACAGATTGACTACACCACCCCAACCTTGACCGCCAGCCCTTATCTCTCCCAATGGCAGCAAGCCGACACCGCCGCCCGGCATTATCTCGATCGCACCCTTGCGGCCACAGAACCCCTAATCGCGGCCAAAGTGCCCTGGATTTTGGCCCACCACTTGCCGCCCCAGACCCCAATCTTGATCGCCAACAGTATGGCGGTGCGGGATGTGGAAACGTTTTGGCCACCGAGCGATCGCGGTATTGTCCCCTATTTCAATCGGGGTGCGAATGGCATTGATGGTACGCTGTCCACCGCCTTGGGCATTGCCCAGGATCACCGCCCCACGGTATTGCTCACCGGCGATTTAGCCTTTCTCCATGACACCAATGGGCTACTCTTGGCCCCCCATTTCACGGGTAGCCTTACGATTGTGCTGGTGAATAACGACGGGGGCGGCATTTTTGAGCAGTTGGCGATCGCCGCCTACGATCCCCCGTTTACAGAATTTTTCGTCACCCCCCAACGGGTCAACCTCGCGCACCTCTGCGCCGCCTATCACATCACCTATTACCGGATTACCGATTGGGACAACCTGGCGCAGCATCTCACCGCCCCCTTTGCCCCTGGTATTCGCTTGCTGGAAATCCCCACCCAGCGGCGCACCGATGCCCAGGTGCGCCGTCAATGGCTCCAGAATTGGCCGGGCTGTTAAGGGGTGAACAGGAGCGGGCTACTGGCGAGTTCACCGTGATCATTGAGTCGCCAATTTTCCACGGCCACGGTTTGGCCCTGGTGTACCGACAGAATTAGATAATCGTAGTCCGGCCAGGCGATCGCCTGGTCAAACTCCGAGGGGATGGCGGGATGGTCGGGGTGAGAATGGTAGATGCCGATGATGGCGAGGTGGCGATCGCTTGCCTGCCGCTGCACCCGGAGCAAGTCTGCTGGCGCGATCGCAAAATTCCGCCGCCGACTGTCCGATCGGGGTTCCGACGCGACAGCCGCGAGGGATTCGGTCACCGCCGCCCGTCCCCACACATTCACTAAGGGCACAACCTCAATGACCGATGCGATCGCCTCTCCCCGTCCCACCAACACCCCACAGCATTCCTCTGGATAGGTGGCGGCTCCATGGGCGCAGAGGGTATCGTATTGCAGCGTTGACAGTGATAGCCCCATTGCAACGGATCACCCTTAGCGCACCGGAACGAGACGAGTTACCGTTAAGGTAAACGCACCACCGCCGGTATCGCCAAAGGAGCGCACCCGCACAATATAGGTTCCCGACTCTTTGATCCGGGTGAAGAGGAGCGAATCCGTCCCACCGCCGGGTGCGTCGTCGTTGTCACCGAGGGGCGTGCCATCCGGATTCAGCAGCAGCACAATCGGGTCAAATTCATTGGAAACGAGATCAATGGCGACATTATCCCCGGTTTGAAGATTGACTTCATAATCGCGAAAGAATCCCCCGTCACCCGAAGGAATATCTTGATCGGTCAACACATCGGAGAAATCTTGCCCGGAGGTGAGGGTGGGCCGTTGACATTGTTGTTTTTGCTGGGCCGTGAGTTTCACCGTGGGGCCACAGGATGCGCCCGCCAATGCTGGGGGGGTGAGAGCGCCCAACCCCAATGCAGCGATACCCGTCAACAAGGCCAGGGGTAGGGGACGATTGAACGCAGATTTCATAGGTTTGATTGTTGGTGCCGTATGCCTTAACCCGTTTATTATGTCCCACAAATTCGGCACTGTGCCAGATTCAGTGAGTGAACTACCCCGCCGCAAGCGGACGGAGCTGCCTGTTTCAATGGGATGCGCTTGTTACCCCTAAAGATAGCCAGTCTTATCATCCCTCACCCGGCAGGAGTCCTAGTTCCTAAGACCCATACTTTGTCTGGCAACAGATCCCTTGAGCTTGGTTTTCACTGTGGGAGTTGGTGGTCAAGTTGATTCTATTGTACGCCGCAAGCGGCGGGGAATTGACCCTGAGAGATTAAAATCAGATTCAACCGCAAAACAGGCGGGTGGTGGTGAACTAGAGTGAAGTGGTGGTGAGTTTTGAAACAGAGTAACGCGATCGCGCCGCTCAACCCATAACCATCACAGGTTTTGAAATCATCGCTTCAGGGAAGGAGAACGCTCATGGGTATTGCATTTGGACGCGCTGAATGTGGTGAATTAGCGATCGCTGAACAGCGGGAATGGCTCGTCACCAACGGCACGGGCAGTTTCGCCGCTGGCACGATCGCCGGATTGCTCACCCGTCGCTACCATGGCCTGCTGATCGCCGCCCTCAACCCACCCCTGGGCCGTACCCTGTTGGTGAGCAAAGTGGACACCAGCATTCAATACGGCGGCGCAACCTTTCCCCTCTTCACCAATCGCTGGGCCGACCAAACCATCGACCCCCACGGCTATCTCCACCTCGAACAATTTCACCTCGAAGGCACAACCCCCGTCTGGAGTTATGCCTGTGCCGATGTGCGCCTCGAACAGCGGATTTGGATGGAACCGGGCCAGAATACGACCTATATCCGCTACAGCGTCCGCCATGCCAGCGAACCCGTCGCCTTGACCTTGAAACCCTTTGTCAATTACCGCGATTTCCACAGCGATACCCACACCGACGATTGGCCAATGGAGATTACTCCTATTGACCAGGGCTTACAAATTACGGCATTTCAGGGAGCGACACCATTCGCCCTCGTGATGACCAGCGAAGGGACTGCGCCCCAGTGGTCAATGCGTCCGTTGTGGCATCAGGGGTTTGATCTGGCTCAGGAGCGGTATCGGGGCTTGACAGATCATGAGGATCATCTTAATCCGGGGTTGGTGAGTGTGACGCTCCGAGCGGGGGAATCCTGTACGTTAATTTTGACGACGGAATTCCCTCTAACCCTAGAGAATGCCTCGGCGTGGGAGCGGCGGCAAACCTACGAACGGGAGGTGCTTGAACCTTGGCGATCGCTGCAATTCCCCCACGCCCCAGAGGTGGAACCGTTGGTCTTGGCGGCGGATCAGTTTATTGTGGCGCGATCGCTCCCTGAGCAACCCGACGGTAAAACAGTGATCGCCGGTTATCCCTGGTTTGGCGACTGGGGACGGGACACGATGATCAGCCTGCCGGGCCTCACCCTCAGCACCGAACGGCCTGCGATCGCCCGTCAACTGCTGCGCACCTTTGCCCAATTCCTCGACCATGGCATGCTGCCGAACCTCTTTCCCGACGGCACGAACGCCCCCCAATACAACACCGTCGATGCCATCCTCTGGTACTTCGAGGCCCTCCGCGCCTACTATACCCACACCAAAGACCAAGACCTGATCGCCGAACTCTTCCCCGCCCTCGTGGAGGTGATCGATTGGCACGTTCACGGCACGCGCTACAGCATCAAAGTTGACCCCAAAGACGGCCTCCTCTACGCCGGCGAACCGGGGGAACAACTCACCTGGATGGATGCAAAGGTGGAGGATTGGGTCGTCACGCCGCGCATCGGTAAACCCATCGAAGTTAATGCCCTCTGGTATAACGCCCTGGTGATCATGCAGTATTTCGGGCAATTGTTGGGGGAACCCGTGCAGGTCTATCAAGAGATGGCCCAGCAAACGGTAATCGGGTTTAATCGGTTTTGGAACTATCAAACGGGCTATTGTTTCGACGTGCTCGATACGCCGACGGGCAATGATCCGACCCTGCGCCCCAACCAAATTTTTGCGGTTTCGCTGCCAAGTCACCTTTCAGCGATCGGGGGATTGCCGCTGCTACTCCCCCGCGAACAAAAATTGATCGTCGATACGGTGGCGCGATCGCTCCTCACCTCCCACGGTCTGCGCTCCCTCGCCCCCGATCATCCCGACTATGTGGGCATCTATGGGGGCGATCGCCTCCAACGGGACGGCTCCTATCATCAAGGCACGGTCTGGGGTTGGCTCCTCGGTCACTATGTCCAAGCCCATCTCGCAGTGTACAGCGATCGCGCCCAAGCCCTCGCCCTCCTCACCCCGATCCTCCACCACCTCAACGCCGGTTGCGTCGGCAGCCTGGGCGAAATCTTCGACGGCGATCCCCCTTTTACCCCCCGTGGCGCGATCGCTCAGGCTTGGACAGTGGCGGAAGTGCTGCGGGTGTGGCGTGCGATCGCAACGCTCTGAGCCAGCCCAAACAAGCCCGCTAAACTAGATGGTGAAGTAGCCCTGTGCAGCAGTAACGATGGTTGTCCAAGCTCCCCCTCAATCCCAATCCCTCTGGCTCCAGCTTCCTCAGGCGCTAACCCTGCATGTGACACCGGAGCAGTTTGCCATGCTGGCGGCGGCCAATCGTGAACTTCGCCTGGAGAGAACGGCAACAGGAGAATTGCTGATACGGATTTGGGCGTGAAGGAAGTAGGGTTTGCTGCACTCAGTACGATGCGAGTAGTGCTTGATCCGGATCACCTCTCGAACCACGTCCAGTCGCTTTTTGGGAGGTGGGGCAGCCGTCATGGAAAAAACAAATCCGTATAAAACGCTGATACGGAGACTATCCGGAAATTTTCCACATAACACCCTCTATAGGGCTGTTATACAGATGAAATCTTAATGAAACCTGTATAGGGGTGATTAGATGAAAAAATCCGTATAATCCATAGTTATACATCGTATAGAAAGGTAGTGAAAAGAGGTAGAAGATGGTCAAATTCAATGTCAGTGATGTTATAAGAATGACTAAAATACTTGCGCCGACAGCAAATTTTGACAGTTCTTTTACTTTTTATTACGATGAAACAAATAATATTAGAAAATTCTATGTGAGGAAAACTGATTTCAATTCTTCTTTTAATTCAAATTTTGTTTTAGGTGGTTTGGTTTATGAAGGAAACCAACCTGACATTAAACCCTTGTTTGATGGGCTTAAATTACAAAAAAATATTATAGAAGTAAAGCTTAAGCACATTGCTAAGGGTGAATTTCTCGATTGCCTAAAATCCAAAAAACTGAATATTTTTTTGGATTGTCTCTTGGAGCTTGACTTATACATTCACTATTCGAGCCTAAATATTCTTTACTGGTCTATTGCTGACATAGTTGATTCTGCAATTA
Organism: Spirulina subsalsa CS-330; assembly: GCF_028330765.1. Taxonomy (GTDB): domain Bacteria; phylum Cyanobacteriota; class Cyanobacteriia; order Cyanobacteriales; family Spirulinaceae; genus Spirulina; species Spirulina subsalsa_A. The sequence continues at coordinate 23,166 of NZ_JAQMTY010000210.1, forward strand.
CAAACTCAGAAGTAGCCATGCAGTTAGGGTTGGGTTTCTCAAATCATCTAAAAAATGACCTATACAAACTTGCAAAACTTGAAATTGGTATGATAACTGAACTGTTTTACAATTTCGGTTATCCTAACCTTAAAAAGGAATCAATCCTAGAGGGTATCTGTGAAGAAAAGATAAAGAAGAGGGGGTAAAAGCCTCAAAAGATGGAAAAAGGGGGTAAAACGCAAGAGAACAGAAAATGCCTAGACAAGGATACCCCAGCGATGTGAGCGACGCAGAATGGGAAATCA
>NZ_JAQMTY010000211.1 GCF_028330765.1 Spirulina subsalsa CS-330
CCGCTGGGCTAGCGGGGATAGTCTGTGGAGCGAACGTAAGACCATAAACTCCTTGCGGGTGGAGGCTGTTGCTATGAAGCAGAAACCTAAGATGTGAATCTTAGGAATCACTGTGGCTTTAGCCCGGTGAGGATGTCAACTTATCTCCTCATCAACAAGGGGCTTAAGCCCCTTGCCTGTTCATGAATCAAATAGGATTGCTATAGTTAACCTCCATCAGCCCCTTGCCTGACAACAATCCCCTAAATATCGTCGAGAATCGCGTTAACTTGCGCAATCCCTGCTGTATTTCCTTGGGCGGTGTAGAGTCTTTTCGCCATTTCCAGGGCGGCTTTAGCGTCCTGCTCTCGGTTGCGGGCGAGGAGGGCTTGGCCTAACCCCAGGAAGGCGGCGGGGTTTTGGGGTTCGAGTTCCGTGGCGAGGCGATAGGTGGCGGTGGCTTCTAAATATCGCTCTTGGCGCATACTCAGTTCCGCGAGGGCGAGGCGCACTTCGCCCTGTTCTGGGTTGAGGGCAGCGGCCCGTTGGAAGGCGGCTTGGGCATCATCCCAGCGCTGTTGAAACTGATAGATTTTGCCGAGTTGGAGGTGAACTTCGGGATTGTTGGGGTCGAGGCGGTTGACGGTTTGGAGGGTTTTGATCCCCGCGTCATAGTTGCCCTGTTGGAGTTGAGCGACGGCGAGGGGGAGATGAATCGTGACTTCGTTGGGAAATTCACGGGCGGCGGTGGTGAGGAGTTCGGCGGCTTGCAGCGGCTCGTTATGTTCAAGGAGGAGAGCGCCAATCAGGCCGTAGATGCGGGCGCGATCGCCGGGATTGTTGGCTAAAACTTGGTTATAGGTGGCCATGGCGGCATCGTAGTCACCAAGGCGAAGCTGGACGGCGGCGAGGCCTTGGTAGCTGAGGGTGTCGTCGGAATCGAGGGCGATCGCCCGTTGGTAAGAAGCAGCCGCCGCACGATATTGTCCGGCTTTGGCTTGGCTGTAGCCGAGACCGTAGTAAAAACTCGGATTGTTGCCGTCGAGGCGGATGGCGGTTTGGTAGGCGGCGATCGCATCGGCGTAGTTGCCTTCACTGGCTTGGAGGTAGCCAATCCCGGAATAGATGCGAGCGTTGCCTTGATCGAGGCGGGCGGCTTGCTCGTAAATGGCGATCGCAGCGGCATAGTTCCCCGCATCGGACAGTTCACGACCTTGGCGCAGGAGATCCCGCAATTGGGTATTGGCGGCGGTGGCTTGGCTGATGACGTAGGGAGCGGCCAACCCCTCGGCTTGGGCGGCCAGGGGAGCGGTCATCATCACCATGGATAACCCCAAAATACTCGTGAGTCTGAAAACAGCAAATTTCACCATAGATCTTAGATAGCCTTGAGCGTGAGAGAGTTGGATGTTAAACGTTGCAATCCTAGCATTTTTGTGAAAAAGGTTAACAAAATGCCCCATTTATTGCAGCACTATGTTAGACAAATCGTCAACCGTAGAAAACAATTCCCCTCGCTGGATCAGCTTGGGGAATGGGTTCAGAACAGCAAGGGAAACGCTGGCATCAATCCATCGTGCTCATACTGCGAAAAAAGTCGAGGGTGTCTTGCAGGGCAGCGATGAAGCGATCAATTTCTGCGTAGGTGTTGTAGAAATAGAGGCTAGTGCGGGCACTGCCGGTAATCTCAAGGAGGCGATGGAGGGGCTGGGTGCAGTGGTGACCGACGCGGATGGCGACTCCTTCGTGATCGAGTAGGGTGGCGAGGTCGCTGGCGTTGAACCCGTCCACATTAAAGGCGGCGAGGGCAGCGCGATCGCCCTTGGGCCCATAGATGCGCAACCCCTCAATGGCGCTGAGTTTCGTACAAAGGTAGTGGGACAGGTCTTGCTCGTAGGCATGAATGCGCTCCATGCCGATCCCACTGAGATAGTCCACGGCAGCACCGAGGGCGATCGCTTCTCCGATCGCCGGGGTTCCCGCTTCAAACTTATGGGGCAATCCGGCATAGGTGGAATGATCCAAAAACACCGTTTCGATCATCTCGCCACCGCCTAAAAAGGGCGGCATCGCTTCAAGGAGGTCTAATTTACCGTAGAGGAAGCCGATTCCTGTGGGGCCGCACATTTTATGACCCGACGCGACCAACCAATCACAATCGAGGGCCTGCACATCCATGGGCAAATGAGGCACACTTTGGCAGGTGTCGAGTAAGACTCGCGCCCCGACGCGATGGCTGCGGGCGATGATGTCCGCGACGGGATTGACGCAGCCGAGGGTATTGGACACATGAACCACAGACACGAGCTTGGTGCGATCGCTCAATAGGCCATCAAACGCCTCAAGATCAAATTCTTCTGTGGCCGTCAGGGGCACATGTTTCAGCACCGCCCCAGTGCGCTGGGCCAACATTTGCCAGGGCACAAGATTGCTGTGGTGTTCCATCACCGAAAGAATAATCTCATCCCCCGGTTGGAGCGTCTGCGCCCCCCAACTGTAGGCCACGAGGTTAATCGCTTCGCTGGCGTTGCGCGTAAAGACAATCTCATTGCGCGATCGCGCCTTGATAAACGCCGCCACCTTATCCCGTGCCGCCTCGTAGGCCGTCGTCGCCCGCGCACTGAGGCTATGGGCCCCGCGATGGACATTAGAATTATCCATCACGTAGTAATGATCGAGGGCATCAATCACCGCCTGCGGTTTTTGGGACGTGGCCGCGCTGTCAAAATAGATCAGCGGCTTATCATGCACCTGTTGATCCAAAATGGGAAAATCCCCACGGACTTCACGGGCAAGGGTCGAATTATCGAGGAACACCATAGCGATCGCAGAATTTCATAAAGATTAATTAACGAGACACCTTCATTCCGTGCGGCAAGCCACACATTGACTGAGGCGATGGCGCAACGACGGAACCGGAATCCGCTCCAACACCTCCGCCGCAAACGCATCAAGGAGCAAATACCGCGCCTGATCTTGGCTAATCCCTCGACTTTGCAGATAAAACAATTCATCCGCATCGATTTGGCTCACCGTCGCCCCGTGGGTGCATTTAACATTATCCGCCGTGATCTGTAGTTGCGGCTGCGTGTTCACCCGCGCTTGGGGCGACAGTAGCAAGTTCCGGTTTAACTGAGCCGCTTGGGTTTGCTGCGCATTTTGGGGGACTAAGACCTTACCGCTAAACACCCCTTGGCCCTTCGCATCCACAATACATTTATGGAGTTGATCCGTCACACCGTGGGGATGGTTGAGGGCAATCAAACTGTGGGTATCGGCAACCTGGGTATGATCCACCAAGGCGAGACCATTGAGCATTGTTTCCGTGTTGGGCCCCTGTTGCCAAATGCCGAGATTATGGCGGGAGAGTTGCGCCCCTAAACTGACCGTATTGATCGTGTAGTGGCTGTCCTGTTTTTGGGAGACCGCCGTTTTGCCGATATGGAAGGCACTGCCGGCTTCGCGCTGATACCGGGTATGGTTCACCCGTGCATTCTCCTGCACAAACACTTCCATCACGGAATTGTTGAGGTAGGGCGGCAACGGAGTTATATCGGAGCAGAGCGGGGTCGCGACGGCGTACTGTTCTACGATCTGGAGACTAGCACCGGGATCAGCCACAATCAAGCCCCTGGGTTGAATAAAGGCCGGGTCATCACTGGGCACAGTCACCCACAATAGATGAATGGGCTGCTCCACCACTACATCAGCTTGGGCCCAAATCACTGCCACATCCGGAAAACCGGTGCTGTTGAGGGCGGTGAACACTTCGGACTCGTCATTTTGATAGGCGATGTATTTGATCGCGTCGTAGCAGCGATCGAGGGGCAAGGCCATCAGGTTGCCGACAAACACGCCATCAGGAAGGGCGCTGGTGTCCGATAGTTCCGGGGCATAGACCCCGTTGACAAAAACAATTTGGCTGTGGGCGGATTCGGGCAGGGCGAGGTGAGCGATCGCCTCCGGTTCGAGGGCCGCCGGAGCCGAAGGGGAAAAAGCGATCGCCTTCAACGCCGTCAAATCCGTAAACCGCCACTCCTCATCCCGGCGCGTCGGCAGGGTTTGATGGGCCACCTCATAGGCCGCCTTTTGGCGCAGTTCCTGCAACCATCCCGAAATCTCGGAACGCACCCGCACGGTTTGCGCTTGACTTTGCTGCAAAAGGGCACTGAGATAATCGTCAGTCTGTCGCATGGTGGAAGGGGAATCAGATACTACCATTATGCCGTCACTCCCGCCTCAGCCGCGTGGTTATCTAAGAACTCATAGCCCCGCTCTTCCAGTTCAAGGGCCAACTCTTTCCCACCACTTTTCACGATCTGCCCCGCCTGCATCACATGGACAAAATCCGGCTCGATGTAGTCAAGCAAGCGTTGGTAGTGGGTAATCATCACCGTGGCATTGTCCGCCGTCGCCAGTTGATTCACACCATGGGCCACAATCCGCAGCGCATCAATATCCAGCCCGGAATCCGTTTCATCGAGAATCGCTAAACTCGGTTCAAGTAACGCCATTTGCAAAATCTCGTTGCGCTTTTTCTCACCGCCGGAAAACCCTTCATTGACGCTGCGATCGAGGAACTTCGCCTCCATCTGGACAATACCGAGTTTTTCCTCGATCAGGTCTTCAAAATCAAAGGTATCGACTTCCTCGCGGCCCAGGGCCTTTTGACGAGAATTATAGGCAACGCGGAGGAAGTCGAGATTACTCACCCCCGGAATTTCGAGGGGATATTGAAAGGCGAGGAAGATTCCTTTTAACGCCCGCTCATCGGGTTCGAGGTCGAGGATATTTTCGCCGTGATAAATAACCTCGCCGCCGGTCACTTCGTAGTCGGGATGACCCGCGAGGACTTTGGAGAAGGTACTTTTCCCGGAACCGTTCCGCCCCATGATGGCGTGAACTTCGCCCGCTTTAACCTCGAAGTTGACCCCCTTCAGGATGGGTGTACCGTCAACGGTGGCGGTCAGGTTTTTAACCGATAAGATCACCGGGCTATTGTCTCGAATCATAATGGTCTCGCTATCCGGATGTATAAGATTTCGTCAAAAAAAGGGGTCTTCACAGGTGATACTGAAGACCTGCCGTCTAGAAGGCTCAGGGGATGCCATGCTGACATCCCTGGTATGAGATTTCGCGTTACCCCACGGTTCCTTCGAGTTTGAGGCTGAGGAGTTTGTCCGCTTCGGCGGCAAATTCCATCGGCAGTTGATTGAACACGTCTTTACAGAAGCCGCTGATCAACATCGAGATCGCATCTTCGGTGCTAATCCCGCGCTGGGCAAAGTAGAAGAGTTGATCTTCACCGATTTTTGAGGTGGAGGCTTCGTGTTCAACTTTGGCGGTGTTGTTGTCCACTTGGATGTAGGGGAAGGTGTTGGCTTCGGCGCGATCGCCAATCAACATCGAATCACATTGGGAATAGTTCCGCGCCCCCTTCGCATTGGGCCCCATCTTCACCAAACCCCGATAGCTGTTCTTCGACTGCCCAGCCGAAATCCCCTTCGAGATAATCCGGCTGCGGGTGTTGCGGCCAATATGCACCATTTTCGTACCGGTGTCCGCCTGTTGGTGATTATTGGTGAGGGCAATGGAGTAGAATTCACCGACGGAATTATCCCCAACGAGGACACAACTGGGATATTTCCAGGTGATCGCCGATCCGGTTTCCACCTGCGTCCAGGAAATTTTTGAGTTTTTCCCTTTGCACAGTCCCCGTTTGGTGACGAAATTATAAATCCCGCCTTTGCCGTTTTCATCGCCGGCAAACCAGTTTTGTACCGTGGAATATTTAATGTCCGCATCATCGAGGGCCACCAGTTCCACGATCGCAGCATGGAGTTGATTGCTGTCGTACATGGGCGCGGTACAGCCTTCGAGATAGCTCACCGAGGCTCCTTCTTCGGCCACAATCAAGGTGCGCTCAAACTGCCCCGTATCACCGCTGTTCATCCGGAAATAGGTGGACAGTTCCATCGGGCAGGTCACCCCCTTGGGCACGAACACAAAGGAGCCATCGCTAAACACCGCCGAATTCAGCGCCGCAAAATAATTATCAGCCGTGGGAACTACCGTGCCGAGATATTTTTTAATCAGTTCCGGGTGTTCTTGGAGGGCTTCGGAAATAGAGCAGAAAATCACCCCTGCTTCGCCGAGCTTTTCTTTAAATGTGGTGGCAATCGAAACGCTGTCAAAAATGGCATCGACGGCCACATTACCCAGACGTTTTTGCTCGGAAAGGGGAATCCCTAGTTTCTCAAAGGTTTCTAAGAGGGCGGGATCAACATCATCTAAGCTCTTGAGTTTTTCACCGTCTTTGGTTTTCGGTGCTGAGTAGTAAATGATGTCTTGATAATTAATCGGGGGATAGCCTACGTGAGCCCAGTCGGGTTCGGCCATCGTTAGCCAATGCCGATAGGCTTTGAGGCGAAATTCGAGCATGAATTCTGGCTCATTTTTCTTGGCAGAAATGAGCCGGATCACGTCTTCACTGAGGCCTGGGGGAAGGCTGTCAGCTTCGATGTCTGTAATAAACCCATACTTGTAGGGTTGATTGACGAGGGTTTTGACAGAGGTTGCACTCATGAAACTCAGTGTTCTCCGCAGCTAAAGTCGGGTTTGGATTGTGCTCTGGTCTGGATTGGGGATACTCATGGTCGTCGAGGCTGGGTGAAGTCGTTAACTCACGGATTTCGACGGAATGTCAAGAGTCCCACAGTGGTGTTCTGGGCGGGGGTGGTATGATCGTCAGCGATCGCACCCTCTACAGCAAGGGGATTTGTGTGAAGTCACAAATCTTCAATGGTGCTGGTTGAGAATGGGCGCTGCTGATCGTCACCGCTGCATGTTAAACAACAATTTGGTTGTTTAACTGATCTTAGGCTACATTAACAACAGAGACGTTGTCAAAGTCCAAGGAACATTTTACACAATGGTGACGACGCAGCACGCTTCGACCAAGCAAGACATTCTGCATCATTTACTCAAACACGGGCAAGCCACTGCCCAGAATCTCGCAGACTCCCTGGCGATTAGTCCCCAAGCGATTCGGCGACATTTAAAGGATCTCGAAGATGATGGCCTCTTGGCCTATGAGGCGATCCAAAATGGCATGGGACGACCCCAACATCAATATTCCCTCAGTCGTGAAGGGCGCGAACAGTTCCCCCATCGCTATGGAGAATTTACCGTTGCGCTGATCGATACGCTGATGGAAACCGTCGGGCGGGAACAGGTGGGGGTCGTGCTTCGGAAACAATGGGAGCGCAAGGCGTTGGCGTATCGCGATCGCATTGGCCCTGGGTCACTGCGCGATCGGGTTGCAGCCCTGGTGCAAATTCGCCAAGCGGAAGGCTACATGGCCGAAATTCACCCCGTAGAACACCCCGACAGCGACACCCCCCAACAGTACATTTTCGCCGAACACAATTGCGCCATCTCCGAAGTTGCAGAATCGTTTCCCTCTGTCTGCGGCCACGAGTTGGAAATGTTCGAGGCGATTCTCCCCGATTGCACGGTGGAACGCACCCAATGGCTCAACGACGGCGAACACCGTTGCGGGTATCTGATTCGTGCCAAGGCTTCCCTTTAAGAGCCTGATTGATCACAGCCTGAGCCATTCTGATGGGATAGCCCTCTCGGCTGTCCCTTTTTTGCGGGGATAAAGAGGGGACAGCGATCGCCTCAAAGAGTCCCATCGGGCGCATCCCAGTTGGGCAGCGAACCCGCTCCCCAGAGGCTATGGCTGATCAATAATATGCCAATGTTGGCCAAGCCTGCCTTTGATCCCCCGATCAGGGCAGCGAGCGAGACGCTCGCACAACAGAGGATGACGGCAATGTACTGTGAGCCTCTGGCTCACTCCTGAATGGTGGAGTCCCCCAGCGGGGGGAAGTGGGTACATCATCACTTGACATCTTCTGTTTAACAGAACCTGATGGGAACGCGTGCTAATACAACCAGCCTTTGAGACGACGCGCCACCTGGGGACGGCGGAGTTTGCGCATTGCCTTGCTTTGGATTTGGCGCACTCGCTCACGGGACAGGTTAAACAGGCCGCCCACTTCTTCGAGGGTGTGGGGTTGGGTGCTGTTGAGGCCGTAGCGGAGGGTGATCACGTCTTTCTCGCGCTCGGTTAGCACATCACTCAACACCTCCCAAATTTCTTGGCGCATCATGATTTCGCCCATTTGGTCTTCGGGCAATTTCAGATCATTGTCTTCGAGGAGATCCATCAATTCGGTGTCTTCGCCCTTGCCGACGCGGTGGTTTAACGAAAGGGACTGCCGCCGCAGTTGAAACAGTTGGCGCAGTTGTTCGGGGGTGACCTCTAATTCCTGGGCGAGTTCGAGTTCAGTGGGGTTGCGCTTCAGGGTTTGTTTGAGAACGCGCTGGGCTTTTTTGAGTTTGTTGAGTTTTTCAACGATGTGGATCGGGAGGCGGATCGTGCGGGCATCGTTGGCGATCGTGCGGGTGATCGCTTGGCGAATCCACCAATAGGCGTAGGTGGAGAATTTGTAGCCTTTGTTGGGGTCAAATTTTTCCGTGGCCCGGTTCAGCCCGATCGCGCCTTCTTGGATCAGGTCGAGGAAGGGCACGCCCCGATTCAGGTAGCGTTTGGCGATGGATACCACGAGGCGGAGGTTGGAGCGGATCATTTTGCGCTTGGCGACCCGCCCTTGGTAGAGTTGCTGTTCGAGTTGGCGTTCGCTGAGGCCGAGGGCGATCGCCACGGCGGCCTTGGTTGGTGTTTGCTGCTCCTGACGCAGACTGTCCCGCATTTCCTCCACTTGACTTAAAAACTTGACCCGCTGCGCCAGTTCGATTTCTTCATTGGGCTTGAGCAGAGGATAGCGGGCCATTTCCTTGAAAAATGCCCCAACCGTGTCGTCTAAATCACTTTTACGGTAGTTGCGTTGCGATCGCACTGAATAATCAGCTTGGTCAGAAAAGGTAATATCCACCAAAGCCGGCTCTAATCCTTGGGGTTCAGTCTCCAACGGGTCGGCTGGGGCCGACTCAGGGGAAGCGAGGAGCATTTCGGTGTCGGGGGTGTTCAGTTCAGCAACATTCATAGGTGTTATTTCAAGTGACAGAGAAAGATTTCTTAAAAGGGGATTATTAAGGGGCTAATTTTGAGTTAAAACAGAGGGCTGGTTATGACTCCATCGCAGTCCTAAATCAGATCGGGACGGGCAAGGGGCTTAAGCCCCTTGTTTCTCCAGGCTGAGGGTTTCACACCTCAAATAGGATTGCTATATCTAGGAAACTTAATACGCTAGAAGCTGCTCATTAGGCTACCAGAATTTATTGTTCAATTTGTTTTCTTAATTACAAAACACAGACAAAAATTTTCGCTTACCATTAAGTCATCCTGTCCTGATTTCAACGGTGTTAATCCTATGATGAGTGGGTTGCAGAGGATGAACCCCAGAGAAGAACGAGGTGGGAGAAGTTGGGTTCTAGCTTAACATCTGATTTTCAGGCTGCCAGAAAATTTCAGAATATTTAAATTTAAACGGTTGTATTTATGTTTCTGAATCATCACTTGTGGAACTGTTTTTCCTGAAGACAATGCAGTCTTTGATACAAACTGCCGTGGGGATTTCGCATCATTTGCTACAGTCTGAAGGAGGCAAAAGAGGCGATCGCTGGCCAGCGATCGCCCCATGATGAGGATTGTCGTGATGCAACACGCTCCGCTGTGGGTCGATATTTTGGTGGATTGTCCCACCGTGCAGGCGGTTTTTACCTATCAGATCCCGCCAGAGTTTGCCGTAGCTCCGGGGGATGTGGTGCAAGTGCCCTTTGGGGTGCAGCAGTTGGGCGGGATCGTACTCCAGAGGCGGGAGACTCTCCCGCCGGACATTGCCCTGGATAAGATTCGGCCCGTGCTAGGGGTGATCGCACCGGGATTTTTAGCCCCGGACTATCTCACCCTCTTGCAGCGGGTGGCGACCGATTACTGTACGCCGTTGATCACGGTGGTGCGGGCCGCGTTGCCGCCGGGTCTGTTGGGGAAGTCCCAGCGGCGGATTCAACTCTGGCGCGATCGCCTCCCTCCCGGTGCGGAAACGTTTTGCTCTGCCCCCGCCCAAGCCGTGCTCGCCCTGCTCCAACAACAGGCCGAAGGGGACTACAGTATGCGCTACCTAAAGCAGAAGGTGCGCCAAGCCGACAAAGGCGTGCGGGATTTAATGGCGCGGGACTGGGTGCGCAGCTATCTCGAACCGCCGCGCTACAGTCAGCCCCAAAAACGCCAAGCGATCACCCTCCTCCAAGCCACCGGCCCAGCCGGAGACCTCACGAAACGACAACAGGAAATCCTGACAATTTTGCAGCGTCAGGGGGGGCAAATGTGGCTGATGGAGTTTCTGCCCTTGTGTCGCACGACGACGGACACCCTCAAGAAGTTGGAAACCAAAGGCTATGTGGTGATTCAAGATCAAGAGGTGCTGCGTTTAGAGCAGGGCGAGGGTCAGCAACGGGATGCCCCCAAGGTGCTGACTCCTGCACAGCAGTCGGTGTTAGGGGCGATCGCAGCCAGCGCCGGGTTTCAAGTCTTTTTGCTCCATGGGGTGACAGGATCGGGGAAAACAGAGGTGTATTTGCAGGCGATCGCGCCACGTTTAGCCGCCGGTCAATCAGCCCTCGTCCTCGTGCCGGAAATTGGACTCACACCCCAATTAACCGATCGGTTTCGGGCCCGATTTGGCGATCGCGTTTGTGTGTATCACAGCGATTTATCTCAGGGAGAACGCTATGATACCTGGCGCACGATGCTAGACAGCGGCCCCCATGTGCTGATTGGGACGCGATCGGCGGTGTTTGCCCCGCTGCGCAATCTGGGGATGATCATCCTAGATGAAGAACATGATTCGAGTTTTAAACAAGAGCAGCCCAGCCCCACCTATCACGCTCGCACCGTCGCCCAATGGCGGGCCGAATTAGCGCAATGCTCGCTGATCCTCGGCTCGGCCACCCCCGCCCTCGAAACCTGGCAGGCCGCCCACCATCCCCCCGCGCAGTATCTCACCCTACCCCAACGGATTCGCGATCGCCCCTTGCCCCCGGTGGAAGTTGTGGATATGCGCGTCGAACTGAAGCGGGGGAATCGGTCGATTTTTAGCGATCGCCTCCAACGCGCCCTCATTGAAATGCAGGCCAACGGCCAACAGGGCATCCTTTTCATCCCCCGTCGGGGCCACAGCACCTTTGTCTCCTGCCGCAGTTGTGGCGAAGTCCTCCACTGTCCCCACTGCGATGTCTCCCTCTCCTATCACCACACCCACGACCAAGCCACCCCCTATCTGATCTGCCACTACTGCAACCACCACCAAGCCCAGCCCCCCCACTGCCCCGCCTGTAGCTCCCCTTACCTCAAACAATTCGGCAGCGGCACTCAGCGGGTGATCACGGAATTAGCTCGCCAATTTCCCGATCTCCGCCTGCTCCGCTTCGACAGCGACACCACCCGCACCAAAGGCGCTCACCGGGCCTTGCTCACCCAGTTTGCCCAGGGTCAAGCCGATCTCCTCGTCGGAACCCAGATGCTCACGAAGGGGTTAGATGTGGCTCAGGTGACCGTGGTGGGCATTGTCGCGGCGGATGGTTTACTTCATCTGCCCCAATACCGCGCCACGGAGCGGGCGTTTCAAGTGCTAACCCAGGTAGCTGGGCGGGCGGGACGGGGAGACGAACCGGGGCGGGTGATTCTCCAAACCTACAGCCCCGATCATGCCGTGGTACAGGCGGTCAAAGCCTACGATTACCCGGCTTTCATGGCAGCGACATTACAGGAACGACACCAACATTACTATCCGCCCTATTGTCGATTGGTCTTGGTGCGGGTGAGTGGGTTGGATCAGGAAGTGGTGCGATCGACGGCGGCATTAGTGGCGCTGAAGGTGCGATCGCTTTGCGCTGAGTGGGCGCGATCGCTTTGCACGGAGTGGGATCAATCCTCAGACCTCCCCCCCTCGATCCAGATTCTCGGCCCCGCACCCGCCCCGATCATGCGCATCAAACGCCGGTTCCGCTGGCATCTCGTCATCAAACTCCCCCCCAAAACCCCATCCCTCCCAGACCTTGCCCCCCTCTCTGCCCTCTGTCCCCCCAGCGTCAGCCTCGTTTTAAATATCGACCCGCTGTATTTTGATTGATGCTTCGTATAAAGCATCGCTCATCCAAGTCTCACCGCTAATTTTGCCAACAGGTGGAAACATCCCCCATCTACACCGACCCCCTCAGACCAATACACCGCGATAGAACAATAAGGTCATCGGATAGGCGATGATCACAGCCATGATCGTAAAAGCCACTTGGATAGGCATGGGTAGATAGCGGACTAAAACGACAGAAGGCAATAATAGGGACTCTGCCCGGTAACTGCTCACACCTGGGCCCATGATGACGGGGAAGATCCAGAATGCGAGCATGAAGAGGATCAACAGCAAATTCTGGGGATTGAGCAGGTGACGCTGGCGCAGGAACGTGACGGCGATCGCAACGACAAAACAGAGCACAAACAAGGTTTGTAAAGCCAGAACATCTTGAGTCCATTCCCAAGGTCTTTGGAATAAAGGCTGAATGCGAGCGTAAAAAATTCCAATGGGGATGTGCAACCCGTGGCCATATTTGGCTTGCACCTTAAAAAATGCCATCCATTCATCAACCGCAACGTGATGAACCATCAAGACTGATAAAAATCCCAACATCGTTAGTCCTGGCGTGATCAACAGCCGAGGGAGACGCTGCCGCCAAGGTTGGCCCCGTCCGATCCAGACCAACCAAAAGACGGTAACCGCTGCCAGCACAAATCCTGTGGAATAAGTAAACGCAGCTACCGCTCCAGCAAGCCCCGCTGCCCATGCCTGCTGTTGTCGCAGGTAATGCAACATCAGTAAGATCCAGAAGGTGCAGGTCGAGATCGGAAACACAGCATGGTAGTAGATACATCCTGGAAAGAACCCAGCCAGGAGTAGACACAATCCATTCCTCCGGCTCCACGTTGCATTGAGGAATTGGTTGTAAAGGAGCACCAACGTCGCAAGATGGAAAAATGCCGAAAGGATCGCTGCCGCAGTGATTGACTGTAGACCTGCGAGACTCAGTAGCCGGATTAACCACGGGTAGGCCGGCAGCCATCCCGTATTACCACACCAGTCTTCTGGGTTGTAGAGATTGATCACAGCGCAGGAGAAGAATTCATAGCCTACATCAGCAATGTGAAGATAGTGTCCAGAATCCCAGCGAGATAGTGTTTCAGGGTCGAATGGACTGAATCCCAGGGCCAAGGCAGCGATACCGAGCATGATTCGCGCCAAGAGAAAGACCGCGAGGGGTGGGCCAATCCGCTGAAATATATGTTTAAGCTCCATGGCAATATTGATCTCTGAGCGACTCAATATAGCATTTGGTTGATGAGTGGTGGGCCACTCCGAATCTGAATTCTTATTCCCCCAACCAAGGGCGGGTGACTTGGTCGAGTTGCGCGATCGCCTCCTCGGTCAATTGCCAGCCCAAGGCCCCGGCATTCTGTTCGGCTTGACGGGCATTTTTTGCGCCGGGAATCGGGATCACCCCCGTTTGGGCGATCAGCCAATTGAGGGCGACTTGGGCGGGGGTTTTGCCGTATTCGTCGCCGTAGCGGTGGAGGAGATCGAGGACGGGGGCAATGCGGGCCAGGCCGTCGGGGTTGAATCGACTGTCCCAACGGCGGGGGCCGCTGGGGGTGCGATCGCGGCTATATTTGCCCGTTAGTAATCCTTGGGCGAGGGGACTGTAGGCGAGAATGGTGATGCCCGCTTGTTGGGCGTGGCGGAGGATGCCGTTGCGTTCAATATTGCGGTGGAGAAGGGAATATTGCACTTGGTTGACGGCGAGGGGGATGCCTTGGCGATCGAGGATTTCCTGAGCTTCGACCATTTGGGCGGTGGAATAGTTGCTCACGCCGATGGCTTCGATTCGGCCTTGTTTCACTTCAGCGGCAAGAGCATTTAAGAGAGTGTCTTGACTGAGAAAGAAGGTGAAGGGCCAATGGACTTGGTAGAGGGTAATGCTGGGTTTTTGCAACCGTTTGAGGCTGGCGGTAACGGCCTCATGTACCGCATCGGCAGACCACCGCCACGGTGCGGGGCCGAATTTGGTGGCGAGTTGGACGGGGCGATCGCAAGCCTGGCAAAACTGACCGAGGAGCGTTTCCGATTTGCCTAGGCCGTAGACTTCCGCCGTGTCAAAAAAGGTGATCCCCGCTGCGATCGCTGCCTCAAACGCCGCCTCCACTTCCGGCGCACCATAATCATCGCCATAGTTCCAAAACAGGGAATCTCCCCAGGCCCATGTTCCAATGCCCAAGGCCGGAACCGTTGGCCCTTGGGGGCCCAGTTGCACCATTTGCATCTCAGGTATCGTCATCTCAGCGTTGTGTTACAAAATCTATACAGCTTTACTTGATTATGGCGAAGATTGCGGATTAGGCGGGAGAGCAGAGTCAAGCGAGGTGCAATCGCACTCTTGCCGATTCGGGTTGATGCGCTGCCGTTCGCTCCGCCCCTCGACGGTGAAAAAACAAAGGGTGCATCCCACTTTTACAGATTCCCATGGCTCGCCAGGGAGCACCCTCATCCCCAGCCCTTCTCCCGCAGGAGAAAGGAGCCAAAAGCCCTCTCCTGAGGGAGCTACTGCTTATACACAAACTGCTCTTAACGATGTTCACCTTCTCTCGATCCCCCCTAGCCCCCC
>NZ_JAQMTY010000212.1 GCF_028330765.1 Spirulina subsalsa CS-330
AAAGCCCCAGAGTGGAAACAACTTGGGGGTGTTGCTGGGCAAAAGTTCCCAGGACACGGTGAGAATGCCGCCTTGTGCAAGGGCTAACGCCTTGTAATAAGACACCTACACCTCGCGCCAGCAGGTGGGGGAGCATTCATACCTTCAGCCTTGAGAAACAAGGGGCTTAAGCCCCTTGCCTGTTTCGATCGGATTGAGGATTGCGATCGCAGGCTCTGGCACGGGCATGGGCGGGGGATTGTCTGGTTTGCCTGTTCCGATCGGATTGAGGATTGCGATCGCAGCAAGGAATCTCAAGTCCTGGCTGGGGTGAGGAGCTTGGGGACGTACTGAACCGGATTTCAACACCGTTCATCTGAGGCGGTTAACGTCTGCTCTACTTGGGCTTCAGCAGCGTGGACAATGTTGCGAAGTTGATCCAAAAGCGCGGGATCAACCTGTTGCCAGAGGCCGCGCTGATGGGCTTCGAGTAAACGCTCGGTCATATCCCGTAAGGCCCAGGGATTTTTCGCCTCGATAAACGATCGCACCGCCTCATCTAAGACATAAGCCTCCGCCACCCCTTGATACATAAAATCCTCCACACAATGGGCCGTCACATCGTAGGCAAATAAATAATCCACCGTCGCCGCCAACTCAAACGCCCCTTTGTAACCGTGACGCATCACCCCGGCGATCCATTTCGGATTGACGACGCGGGAACGATAGACGCGGGTGATTTCAGCGGCGAGGCTGCGGACTTTCGGGTTTTGGGGTTGGGAATTGTCGCCGAAATAGGTGATCGGTTGCTGTCCGGACACATGGCGCACGGCAGCGGTTAAACCGCCTTGAAATTGATAATAATCATCGGAATCCAGCAAGTCATGTTCGCGATTGTCTTGGTTATGAAGAACAATTTGGCGATCGCTTAACCGCCGTTCAAAAGCTTCCGGGGCGGCATGGCCCTGACCTGACCCCGTATAGGCGTAACTGCTCCAGTTCATATAGGCCCGCGCCAAATCTGCATCACTCGTCCAGTTTTGCGCCTCAATCAACCCCTGCAACCCCGCCCCATAGGCTCCCGGTTTCGAGCCAAAAATTCGATATTGGGCGCGGGCTTGGGCTTGGTCGGGGGGGAGTCCGGCGGCCTGCCAATGGGTGCGATCGCACTCCACTTGGGCGGCGAGGGGGTTTTGGTCGGCGGGTTCGTCGAGTTGGGCAACGGTGGTAATGGCGCGATCGAGGAGATCGATTAAATTGGGAAACCCATCCCGGAAAAAGCCTGAAATCCGCAGCATCACATCCACCCGCGGCCGCCCCAACACCGCCAGAGGCATCACCTCAAAATCCACCACCCGCCGCGCCAACCCATCCCAAATCGGCTGCACCCCCAACAAGGCCAGAGCTTGAGCCACATCATCGCCCCCGGTGCGCATCGTCGATGTGCCCCACACCGAGAGGGCGAGGCGGCGCGGATAGTCCCCCTCCTCTTGGGTGTAACGTTCGATCACCCGCTCGGCGGCGACGCGCCCCACTGACCAGGCGGTTTCTGTGGGGATGGCGCGAATATCGACGGAGTAAAAATTGCGGCCCGTGGGGAGGACTTCCGGACGGCCACGGGTGGGCGCACCACTGGGCCCGGCGGGGATGTATTCCCCATTTAAGCCCCGCAGCAGTTGGGTGATTTCGTGGCGGGTTTGGGCCAGGTTGGGGATTAAGGTGGTGGTGATCCAGTGTAATTCTTGGGTGGTGGCGGGGCCTAGTGCCCTCATCCCCGGCCCTTCTCCCACGGAAGCAGGGAGCCTTAAGCCCTCTCCAGCGGGAGAGGGTTGGGTGAGGGTCTGCATAACTTGGGTTTCGATCAGTTCGATCGCAGTTTGTTCGAGGTATTCCACGAGATCGCCAACGGTTTTTTGGGGAGAGTCAGGCGTAGCGATCGCTGTGCTGTAGTCTTCGTTGAGAAGGTCGGGATCATAGCCGAGATCCGTAGCGATCGCCCGCGTCAAGCCCAAGTGATTGAAGCCGGGCGCACGGGCGATCGCAATCACCAAATCCCGCCATTGTCGCCCCGTGGGAACCTGGCCGAAAATATGTAAACCGTCGCGAATTTGGGCTTCTTTGAGTTCGCAAAGATAGCCATCGGCACGGGTGAGAAAGGCCGCGAGAGATTGGCGATCTACAGCATCAATGCCTAAATCTTGGTTAAAGTTGCAGGCTTGGACGGCCTCGGTGATGCGATCGCCGATTAAATTTAACCGCGATGGATCGAGGGTTTGGGCTTCGTAATATTCATCGATCAAGGCTTCAATATGCTGCAATGGCCCGTACAATTCCGCACGGGTTAACGGTGGCGTGAGGTGGTCTAAAATCACCGCTTGGCTGCGTCGTTTGGCCTGGGAACCTTCCCCCGGATCATTGACAATAAAGGGATAAAAATTCGGGATTGCGCCTAACGCAACTTCCGGATAACAGTGATTAGAAAGGGCCAAACTTTTCCCCGGCAACCATTCCAAATTGCCATGTTTGCCCACATGCACGATCGCATCGGCCCCAAACTGCGATCGCACCCAAGCGTAATAGCCGAGATAGTCATGGGTGGGTTCTAAATCCGGGGCGTGATAGTTGAGGCTGGGGTCGCGATCGTAGCCCCGCGAGGGTTGAATTCCGATGAAAAGATTGCCCCATTGCAGCCCCGCAACTTGAATTGCCTCCCGGTCAAATTCCCCCCAGCGAGCAATAACACCCTGTTGCACCGCCTCCGGCAAGGTGGCAAAATAGGCGCGATAGTCCGCCGCACTGAGGGATTGATTCACCCGACGCACGCCCCAACTTTCCGGATCATTGGTCACAGTTGCGGTGAGTTGCCGGATCAGATCATCGCCGTCTTGGGGGATGGTGTCGATCTTGTATCCCTCTGCTTGTAAAGCGTTGAGGATAGCCACACAACTGGCGGGCGTATCCAATCCCACCCCATTGGCAAGGCGGCCATCACGGTTGGGATAGTTGGCAAGGATCAGGGCAACGCGGCGATCGCGCTTCGACTTGCGCCGCAAGTTAACCCATTGGGCGGCGAGGTCGGCGATGAAGGTGATGCGATCGCGCCTCGGTTGATACACCACCAGATCGGTTTCTAACTGATCATGGCGCGTTGCCACAGATTTAAACGAAATAGCCCGCCCAATAATCCGCCCATCGACTTCCGGCAAGGCCACATTCATCGCCACATCACGGGGACTTAATCCCTGCGCTCCCTCCTCCCATTGGGCTTCAGTACCGCCGCTCAAAATGGCTTGAATAATCGGCACATTCAACGCACCCCATAGTTTGGGTTGCTGTTCTTGCCCTAATTTTGCCAGAGAAAAACTGGTGGTATTAATCAGTACATCAATTCCGGCTAATTCTGTTAATAATTCAGCTTGTAATTCCTGGTCTTGTAATGACGAAATAAACACCGGTTGCGGTGTAATTCCCTTGGCGTGTAACGCATCACACAGGGATTGAATCGGGGCGATATTTCCCGCTAAATAATGGGCGCGATAGAATAAAATGCCCACTATTCCGAATGCCCTCATCCCCGGCCCTTCTCCCACAGGAGTAGGGAGGCTTAAGCCCTCTTCTGCGGGAGAGGGTTGGGTGAGGGGTCTTGATAAACGGCCTAAACGGGGCACAGGTTGAGGGGATTGAATCGCGTACTCTGTCCCTAAGCCGTGATTGCTCACCCAGCGCAATCCTTGGGCAATATTTTCTACGCCGCCTTCAATCCAATAGTGCCAAAGTTGATTGACCACCCGGAGGGATGCGGTGGAATGGCTGATCAGTTCAGGATCGGGGCGATCGTCACCGGGCAGCACACAGAGCAATGCCCCGGTTTTCGCCGCCACCTCTTTCACGACTTCTAAGCCATAGGACCAATAGGATCGCCCCCCCAACAGTCGCAACACAATCACCCGCGCCTGACTCAATACCTGGTCGGCGTAGTCGTCAATGCTGAGGGGTTGTTGGAGTTGGAGGAGGTTCGCGGCTCGCACGTCGGGAAAGTCGGCGGGGAGGTTGGGGAGGGCGGCGGCGAGGGTTTGAATTTCGGTGTCGGCGCTGGTGAGGATGATGATCGGGGCGGGGGTTTGGGCGATGAAGATGACCCCATCAGTGTCGGGTGTCCACCCGCCGGGTGTGGCTGCGATGCGGTGCATGAAAATCCTAAAAGTAGGCTAGGGTTCTGATCCTAGCCTACTTTTGAGCGGTCTTCGTGGGTGAGCGGGAAGTGTCAAGATTGACGATGTTTGGCGAGATAGCCGGAACCGAGGGCAGCGGCGATCGCAATTAACGAGCCAGGTTCTGGGGTGCTGGTTACCGGCAGGCTGGTTTTGGGAGATGGCGGCTCAATGACCGTCAATTTTGCATAGAGATAGGCATCGCTGTTGCCCCCTTCTTGGGAGATGAATTCATCCATCAAGTCATCCCCAAACCCGAAGCTAAACCCGGCGAGTTCTAGGGTGTACTGACTGCCATTGAGTTCAAACTGTTCTGTGGCGAGGGCGTTATTCCAGACAATGCGATCGGCGCAGGCGGTCACAGAATAATAGGCACAGGTTCCGCTGTTGGGGGTTTCTTCGATGGCGAGGGTGTAGTTAAAGGTTTTTAATCCCACGTCTGCCAAGTCTAAATTTAGGCTTAAATCCACGGCATAGGGCGCACCGTACCAAATTGTTTTGTTGTAGTGGCGGAGTCGGCCCAGGTTGAAAATATCTCCTGATTGAATCTCTGTTTCACCCACGCCGAGAAAGCCTAAACCACTTTTGCCGCCGGTGGGAACCCAATAGGCGGGATATCCCCAGCGCACTTGGGTTTCACGATCGACGGTTTGATAGTTGATCAAGTCTCCGGCGACGGGATTACTCCAACTGCCGGAGGTGCTGTTGAGGGTGAGGGCGATCGCTTCTGGTGCGATCGCACTGAGTCCGATGGCGATCGCGCCGATCAGGGGGACGGATGGACGCGGAAGATTAAGGTATTGGGGAAGTGATTTCAACATTGTAGAGATCAGGTGAGGAAATATTCAGAATCTGGCTGAAGGAGGGCGATCGCACTGCTCTATTGTTAAGCTAACCCGCCATCTGAGCCAAATCACACCCTAATTCATCCATTGTCTCTTAATTTCCGCCCTTCTTTAAAACTCGTAGGGATCGCGGGGGGTGGGGATGGTTTCGATCGTATCGGCGGCGATCACTAATTGTCGCCGTCCGTCGAGGTCTTCGGTGGTCATCGTGCCTTGGACTTGGAGCCAACTGTCTTGGGGGTAGTCGTCTTGATTGCCGGGGAGTTGCACGGGTAAGCCAATGGGGTAGGCATCGACGGCACAGCAGGAAATCACAAACCGCGACAGGAGCAGATAATTATCCGGCAATGTGGGGGGATGCACCACGAAGCCGGTCACGTCTACGGCTTGGTCGGTGTAGGCATCCGGTTCGGGATAGGCGTTGAGGGTGCGCACCCAGTCAATCAGGCTACGGTCTTCGGGTTGGATGGGGTTGTAGAAGGATTGGGCTTCGACGCGGGTGTAGGGAAGGCTTTCCCCTGCGCCGCGTTGGAGAGCGACTTCACTAGAGAGGATGGCGGGGGGGATGATGAAGCCGAGGATCGCCGTTCCCAGGAGAAGACCTGCCCCTAAGCCGGGGGGAAAGAGGGTGACGTGCTGCATGGGGTTGGTGGGGCGTTGGCTGCGACTGACGAGGCTTTTGGCGCGGAGGGCACTGAGGATCACAAAGCCAATTCCCGCGATAAAAACGAGGAGATTGTAGTTGGGGTGGATCAACAGTTGCAGTTGACCAGCGAGGCGAAATTTGATCAGCAAAAGTCCCCAGTTTAGGAGGGCAAAGACATCAAGCCACGGGGAAATTTTGGGATAAAGGCGTTGTAAACGCAGCATGGCAGCACCGACAAAAAAAAGACAGTAGGGGAAACCGTTGGGCGGCTTGTTGGGGGTTCTGGGGGAAGCTTTAGAAGAAGTAACTGTAGGATAGCGTCAAGAGGAGGGTGAGTTGAGCGGCGATCGCAAACAGATAGATAATCACCCTGGGTTTAAAAATCGACAACAACAGCCCGGCGGCCTTGAGATCCACCATCGGCCCGAAGACCATAAACGCCAATAGTGACCCAGTGGTGAAGGTGGAGGC
This sequence comes from Spirulina subsalsa CS-330, assembly GCF_028330765.1. GTDB lineage: Bacteria > Cyanobacteriota > Cyanobacteriia > Cyanobacteriales > Spirulinaceae > Spirulina > Spirulina subsalsa_A. The sequence goes on from NZ_JAQMTY010000212.1 coordinate 6,153, forward strand.
AAAGGCGAGGACGAAAAAGGCATCCACCGTTGAACAGATTGACACCACTGCCGCCAGCAGCATCATCGCCAAAATTGAGGTGAGCGGCCCTTGTCCCAAGCTCACCACCAATTCACGGGGGGCCAGGACTTGGATCGAGGCAGCGATCGCACTTCCCACCACCAACATCCCCCCCAACTCCCGCAGTTCCATCACCATGTTTTCCAAAAACAGCCGCATATTCGCCGACGAGAAGCGATCGACGGGTTGCGCACGCGGGAGATCATCCGGGGTCGCCATTTCCAAGCGCAACGGGGATTCCCCCTGACCGAGTAAATAGGTTCCCGACTGCAAGAGGGGCGGGCGTTCTGGCTCTTGGCGCGTTTGAATCCGGTATAGTACCCGTTTCGCCAAATCCGGCTGCATCATCGGGCGGGGGTCACGTTGGAAACTAAAAATCCAGCCGATAATCGTCGCCACAATTAACGAAAACACAATGCGCAGCACCACCACTTGGGGCTGATCCCGAAAGGCGACCCAGGTGGCCCAAATCACGATCGGGTTAATCGTCGGAGCCGCGAGCAGGAAGCCAATGGCGACAGAGGTGGGTGCTCCCTGGGTGAGCAATCGCCGCGCCACCGGAACATTGCCACATTCACACACCGGGAACAAGAACCCCACGCAACTGCCAAAAAATGCCCCCAAAATAGAGTTTTGGGGCATCCGTTTGATTAATTGCTGTTCATCGACAAAGAACAGGAGGGCACTGGAGAGAAGAATCCCCAACAAAAGGAAGGGCAAGGCCTCCACTAATAAGCTAATGAAGAGGGTGAAGCCGCTATGCAGTTGACTCATGGAGGGTAAAGTAAGCGATCGTCATGACTGGGTAACAATTTCCAAACATTTCCCCATTCTATCGGGGTGAATCCCGCTTTTGGCCCTCTCCCACCGGCTACGGCTGATCCATAACGCGCCACTGTTGACCTCGCCTGCATTGTTTGATCCCCTGAATCAGGGCAGCGAGCGAGACGATCGCACCACAGAGAATGACCGCAATGCCCGCCAGCGATCGCGCCATCTAACCATCCAAGTTCTTTAACGGGGGCATCTCAGTGATGCAATCCCTCACCCAACCCTCTCCCTCAGGAGAGGGCTTTTTCTCCCTTCTCCGGCGGGAGAAGGGCTGGGGATGAGGGTGATCTCTGGCGAGCCATGGGAATCTGCAAACGTGAGATGCACCCTCTTTAACCCGTGCTCTGAGTTCATTCCATTAAATGTGACGTTTTGTGCCGATGAGCCACGGGGATCGCTTGGCTTAGACTACAGTGCTAATTGAGAATTATTACTATCTCAAGTGTCAAAAGAGGACTCCCGTTATAGCCGAAGGCTTAACGGTGAGATGAATTTTGACCAACCAAGAAAACTGAGCGAAGCGAATCCTACAGGGTTGACTTAGTCCTGTAGGAAAGTTAGGATAAGGGGGAA
>NZ_JAQMTY010000213.1 GCF_028330765.1 Spirulina subsalsa CS-330
TCGGTGATGGGGATGGATTGGGGTTCGGTGAGGGATTCGGTGATGGGGATGGATTGGGGGATGGGGTGGGGTTGGGATTGGGACTGGGTGAGGGGTTTGGAGTCGGTGAGGGATTCGGGTTGGGATTAGGGTTGGGATTCGGTGCAGTGGCGGGTGCTTGGGTTGCGGGTTCTACGGGGATGGGAGCCAGTTGGGGCGCAGCGGGAACGGGGCTATCGTAGAGGGTGACAGGTATCCAGTCCGGGGTAAGCATGCCCGTGGGCATGGCAATTTGGACGGCTGTGGAAGGAAGGAACAGCAGCAGCAGGAGATGCCCCCCTCCAGAGAGGACAATCAAAAACCACCAAAGGGCGGGGGGATCATGGCGGGAACTGCGATCGCTCATAGCCAAGCTCAGATTATCAACAGCATCAAGCCCAGTGTCGCATCAAATCCCGGCCTGAGCATAGCCGGAACTCAATTGAGCGAGAGATTCACTAACCCAGGTCGCGATCGGTCACTGCCCCTAAGTGGCTCGACGAAACGGGCTTGGCATACTAAAGCACCCGACAAGATCAGCGATCGCCCAAATTAGACTCCGCAAACATGGATGGAAAATCCTGCCGTCCGCTGACAACTCTGAGAATTTCAATCCCATTGTTGAGAATTCTGTAAAAAATAATGTATTTCTCAAAAGATAGCCCTTGCAACCCAGGACGGGTAGATTCATAGCTCTTTCCACTGTTTGGGAAGACCCCACAAATTTGGAGTAAATAAGAAACGGTGTAACAACAAAACTGTTCTTTTTCTAGCCCGATAAGCCGTAAAAGAACACAATCAATGCGGGGGTAGCGATCGTATTAATTAAGGTCAGCGGCGCACCAATTTTCACAAAGTCCATAAACCGATAGCCCCCCGGCCCATAGACCATCGTATTGGTTTGATAGCCGATGGGGGTCATGTAACTATTGGAGGCGGCGAACATGACCGCAAACATAAAGGCATAGGGGTTGAGGGATAGGGTTTGGGACACCTCAACGGCAATGGGCAACATCAGGAGCACGGCAGCATTGTTCGAGAGAATTTCGGTGAGCAATGCTGTGGCTAAATAGAACAGAACTAAGAGGCCATAGCTAGAAAAATTCTGTGAAACTGCGAGGAGTTGGGAGGCAATCCAGGCAGTGGTTCCGGAGGCTTCCATGGCGATTCCGAGGGGGATTAACCCGGCGAGCAAAAAGATAATATCCCATCGCACGGCCCCATAAATTTCTCCCGGTTTTAAACAGCCGGTTAAGACCATCAACACCACCCCGACAAAGGCGCTGACCAAAATCGGAAATACATTAAACGCCGCACTGAGCACCACACCCAAGCCAATGGACACAGCGATGATCACCTTATCTTGGCGGAGCATTTCCACATCTCGCTGTTCGAGGACGAGGAGTTCGCGGGTGGTTTGCAACCCGATGAAGCTTTGTTTTGATCCCTGGACGAGGAGGACATCCCCGAAACGCAGGGCAATTCGACCGAGGCGACCCCGCACGAGTTCTGAGCCTCGTCGAATGGCGAGGACGGTGAGGTTGTAGCGTTGGCGAAAGCGAATGTCGCGGAGGGTGGTTCCCACGAGGCGAGAGTTGGAGAGGATGAGGACTTCGGCCATTTTCTCTTCGCCGGATTCGAGGACGGGTTGGACTTCATCTTTAAATTGCACATCGGGGACGATGTTGAGGCCTTGCTGTTCACGGATTTTGAGGAGTTCTTCGCGGGAACTGCGGACGACGAGGATGTCGCCGACGTTGATGATTTTGTCGGCGATGGGGGGAGGAAAACGGGTGCTGTGGCGGATGATTTCGAGGACATCAACGTCAAAGGTGCGCTGAATCTGGCTAGTTTGCAGGGTTTTGCCGACGAGGGATGATCGCGGTGTCACGATCACTTCGGTGACGTAGTCTTTGAGGTTGTAGTCTTGGGCAATCTGATCGCTGAGGGCTGATTTGCGTTCGGGCAGCAGGTAAGGGGCCAGGAAGACCAGGTAAACCAGACCAATCACAAAGACACAGAGGCCGAGTTTGGTGAAGGCAAAGAGGTTGAAGGGTTCAAAGCCAAGTTGTTCAGATAAGCCGCTGGCGAGGATGTTGGTGGAGGTACCGATTAGGGTGATGGTGCCGCCGAGGATGGTGAGATAGGAGAGGGGGATGAGGAGTTTTGAGGGGGAAATTTTCTGTTGTTTGCACAGGTCTTCAACGACGGGCAGCATGACAGCGACGATCGGTGTATTGGCTATGACGGCACTGAGGGGGCCAACGAGAATACCCATTACAAAAATTTGCTGTCTTAAACTCTCTCCACCGAGACGGATCAAGAGTTGTTTGACGATCAGAATCACTCCGGTTTTGGAGATGCCGGCACTGATGATGAACATGGCCATCACGGTGAGGGTGGCGGTGTTGCCAAAGCCGGAAATGCCCTGTTCAGGGGTGACGAGACCGAGCACCATGAGGGCAACCATGATCATCAAGGCGACGAGATCAACGGGGAGTAGCTCGGTGATGAAGAGGATGAGCGCAACGACGAGAACGGCGAGGGTTTGGATGATGGGCATGGTTCCGCAGGGGGGATAGGGGCGATCGCAGAGCAACAATATCCGCAAGATCTGATCTGAATGGGGAAAAGCAGAGCAGAAACGCGGCTGAATCAGGGCAGGGCATGATGGGACTGATACCAGTCCACAAATCGCTGTAAACCCACTTGAATCGGGGTGCTCGGACGAAAGCCCACATCCTGAATCAGATCGTCCACATCGGCATAGGTGCGAGGTACGTCACCCGGCTGCATCGGGAGCATGGTTTTCACGGCTTCACGACCTAGGCAGGTTTCTAGGGTTTCGATCAGGGTCATCAGTTCGATGGGGCTGTGGTTGCCGATATTATAGAGTTTGTAGCGGGCGTGGTTGGGGCCGTTGGGGTCGGGAATTTTGGCCATGACGCGGATGATGCCTTCGATCACATCGTCCACATAGGTAAAGTCGCGCTGCATTTTGCCGTGGTTGTAGACTTCGATGGGGCGATCGCGCAAAATCGCTTCGGTAAATTTCCAATAGGCCATATCGGGCCGTCCCCAGGGCCCATAAACCGTAAAAAATCGCAATCCCGTCATCGGAATCTGATAGAGATGGCTATAGCAATGGGCCATTAACTCATTGGATTTTTTCGTCGCGGCGTAGAGACTGACGGGATAGTCAACGTTGTCGTCAATGGAAAAGGGGATTTTCGGGCTGTTGCCATAGACGGAACTCGACGACGCAAAGACAAGATGCTCCACCGGTTGCTGCCGACAGCCTTCGAGGATGTGGAGGAAGCCAACGAGGTTACTTTCAACATAGGCGTGGGGATTTTCGAGGGAATAGCGCACCCCGGCTTGGGCGGCGAGGTGGACGACGGTTTGAAAGGCATGGGTTTGAAAGAGGGTTTCGATCGCGGTGCGATCGCTCAAATCCGCCCGTACAAACTCAAAATTGCGATCGCCCTCCAACTGCTCCAATCGCGCCCGTTTCAACCCCACATCATAGTAAGCATTGAGATTATCCAACCCCACCACCGTCACCGTCCCATCCTGCAACAACCGTTGACAGAGATGAAACCCAATAAACCCCGCCGCCCCCGTGACTAAAATCTTTGTCATGACCTCTTAACTCTCCAACGCCAGCTTGCTGCAATAGAGTACATCCTGAAGCCCCTCGCCCAGCGGGAGAGGGGTTTGGGGTGAGGGCCAATCCCCCTAAAACGTGGGCATCGCCACCCCAGAATGAGAATCCGACACCTTCGGGCGTGTCCCAAAATACACCTTGCCCCGCTGAGAATCCAGGGTCAAAATCGCCCCATCCCCGATCAACTCCGTCGCCTTTTTCAGACCCACAATCACCGGAATCCCCAACCGCAGCCCAATCACCGCCGCATGGCTCGTCAAACTCGACTCCTCCGTAATAATCCCCCCAGCCTTGCGAATCACCTCTACATAGTCCACATTCGTCGCCGGAGCCACCAAAATTTCCCCCGGACTAAAATCACCAATCTCCTTCGGATTATTCACAACCCGAGCGCGACCCGTGATCGACCCTTCACCAATCCCAACCCCTTCACCGAGCACCGCCGTCACCACCTCGACTTTAATCAAGTCCGTTGAACCGGCCACCCCTTGCAGTGTTCCCGCCGTCAAGATCACCAAATCCCCATCATGGAGCAATTGTTTTTCCTGGGCCACATTCATCGCCGCCTGAAACGTCTGGCTCGTCGAAGGTAGATCGAGAATCAACAAGGGCCGCACCCCCCACACCAGTTGCAACTGTCGCGCCACATCCACATGGGGCGTAACCGCCAAAATCGGCGTTAGGGGTCGGAATTTAGAAACATTGCGGGCCGTCGCTCCGGTTTTGGTGAGGGTCATAATCGCCGCTGCATCGAGTTGTTGGGCGATATGGCTCACTGCGCCGGAAATGGCGTTGGGGATCGAGCGTTTCGTGGTTTTGAAATGGCGGTGGGCGGGGGCCTGTTGTTCGACACAGGAGGCGATCCGGGCCATGGTGGCCACGGCTTCAATGGGGTAGTTCCCCACAGCGGTTTCATTGGAGAGCATGATCGCATCGGTGCCGTCGAGGATGGCATTGGCCACATCGGAGACTTCGGCACGGGTGGCGCGGGGGCTGTTCACCATGCTGTCGAGCATCTGGGTGGCGGTGATCACGGGGATGCCGAGGCGGTTGGCGGTGGCGATCAGGCGTTTTTGATGGAGGGGAACTTGTTCGGCGGGGAGTTCGACCCCCAGGTCGCCCCGTGCCACCATCACCCCATCACAGAGGGTGAGGATCGTGTCCATCTGTTCGATCGCTTCGTGCTTTTCGATTTTGGCGATCACGGGGACGGATTTCCCAGTGCTGGCGATCAGTTCTTTGATTTCGAGGATGTCTTGGGGCCGTTGCACAAAGCTGAGGGCGACCCAGTCCACGCCTTGATCAAGACCAAACATCAAGTCTTTGCGGTCTTTGTCGGTGAGGGCGCTGACGGTGAGGGAGACGTTGGGAAAGTTGACCCCTTTGTTGTCGGACAGTTTGCCGCCGACGACCACTTGACAATGAAGCTGTTTGTTATCGCGATCGACGGCATCGACGACCATTTCTACCTTGCCATCGTCAAGTAAGATCATCGCCCCGGCTGGCACTTCGTCGGTGAGGCGTTTGTAACTGACGTAGGACATTTCATGGGTGCAGGGGACGGGGTGACTGGTGAGGATGAAGCGATCGCCCTTATTCACCTGCACCGGCCCGGCTTCAAATTTACCGAGCCGAATTTTTGGCCCCTGTAGATCTTGCAAAATTCCCACCGGCTGATCCAACTCAAAGGCCGTCTGACGAATCAACCGAATCGCCCGATGGTGATCCTCATGGGTTCCGTGGGAAAAATTGAGGCGTAGGGTGGTTGCTCCGGCTTCAATCAACTCTCGCAACACCTGGGGTTGAAGCGTAGCGGGGCCAACGGTTGCCACGATTTTAGTGCGGCGGGCGGGGGGTTGCGAGCGGCTTACGCCACTGCTGATAGCGTCAACGGGCAAGTCCATCATTCAAAATGTAGCAATAAGGGAATCAGCGGGATGGGAGTTCGATTGATCCCACCATAACCCGCTATCGTCTCATGAATTGCAGTCGTTAAGCGAATCCAGCCGGAAACTTTGCCCCCTCTGCAAACCTCTACCCCGTCCTGTCATGGGGTAGAGGTTCAACGGAATCAATCTCTGGATTGGCATTGAGTTAGATAACCTGCTCTTATTTAAACGTTGGTTTGGCGGGATTTTTTAGGCTCTTTTTTGCCCTTAATTAATCCCAATTAACATCAGTCCAGTTTGCCTAGGGCAAGCATGCATCTAAGCCAGAGGGTGAGCGGGGGGATGCGATCGCACCACGCCCAGGCAACACAACCGCCAAAAAGCGCATTGAATATTGCTATCCATAGGATGAAAAACCCTAATTTCTGAGTATGATGAAGCTTTCCATCTTCATAACCCTGAGACATTATGCAAGCTATCCCCTTACACCCTTAACGATTGACATTCCCAATGAGAATCAATAAAAAAGTGTGTTTCATCACAGGAACAGGTCATTCCGGCTCAACATTATTGGGACTTCTTCTGGGTAATCATTCCCAAAGCTTTTACTGTGGAGAAGGCGAAAAAAGTCGTTTCCTAACGAAAGAAAAAGCCCCATTACAAAAACGATCCTGCAAATTCTGTGGCATTCATTGTCCAGTCTGGGGTACTGTATCACTCACCTCAGATTGTGATCTCTATGAACAACTCTCACAACATATCAGCACGACCCTTGGCATCACAGCACCCTTAATGATTGATTCCACCTCCGGTGCTGACTGGATTCACCAACAATACAGAAAACTGGTGAAGACTGAAGCCAAGCCCCATCTGATTTTCTTGAAACGTGATGGTCGAGGTGTTGTCAACTCTTATCGTCGCAAATATCCTGACACTTCCATCGAAACAATCATCGAAAACTGGATAGAAAAAATCAAAAAAGCTCAAGCATTATTTGAGGAATTCGCAGGGCCAAAAATCATCATTCACTATGAAGAGCTTGCCAGCAATACCAGCAGTATTCTCAAGGGTTTATGTGATTTTTTGACGATTCCCCATGAACCCAAAATGCGAGATTTTTCGCGACAAACCTATCACCTTCTCGGCGGCAACAACGGTACACAATTCTTGGCGGCTCGTCATCAATCGCAGCTTTTGCAAACCATGACACCCAGTAACCGTCAATATTATCAGGAACATCAATCAGATATTATTCTTGATTTACGCTGGCAACAGGAACTGTCTCCAGAGCAGCACCAAATCTTCGCTCGCTTAGCGAGTGAGGTGAATCAATCCTTTGAATGGCATCCCTCCTAACTTAAGGCAACCTAACAACCATGACGAAACGTATTGATCTTGTCTTTCGGACTATTGACGAACGTACCAGCGCCATAGCCCTTGATTTAGCGATTCAACAAATCAAGCCAAATCGCGTTCACTTGATTGAAAATGTGCGTCCCTTTTCGGCCGCCGTTCAAAAAATGTTGCAAATTGACTATGACTGCGATTTTGTGGTGTTCATGGATGCCGACTGCTTGATTTTGGAAGACCTGTCCAAATTTTTGCAGCGTAATTCCTTTCCCTATGTGGATTGTTATGTGCTCGATAAGTTCCGAGGGCATATTCATCAGGGAGTGCATATTACGCGGGTTGATGTCGTGCGCGAGATGCAAAAAATTGAGCCGCCAGAAAATGATGAAAAATATGTGCTGCGACCAGAATCGCGCTTGCGTAGCTTTGCATTGTCTAACCTCAAATTCAAGAAACATTTTAAGAGTTTCCGAATTCTTCATGACTATTTTCAGACCTATCATCATGTCTATGCCAAGCTGGCGCTGCGTGAATTGCGGAGTCGCACGGCGGTGAACCGGAGTGAATTGGAGGCGGCATTAAAATATTGGGATAACTATCCTGATGATCTGGATTTTAAGATCGCTAAACTGGCGATTCAAAACACTCAACAGGATGTAGCGTTAGAGGCAACACCGGCTGAAATAGATGCTTATATTCAGCGGTTACCGGAGATCGCTGAGGCGGCGATCGCAACCCTAGAATTACCGGAACAGCCGGAGTTAACCTATGCAATGATTGATCAGCAAACACGGCAGGTGTGGCCGTGGCAGTTGGTGAATTTAGGAGGGGGTTCGCTGCAAATGCCGGCTGAGGCCCAATCGAGTTTTAAAGTGTTTGGCATTGGCCTCAGCCGGACGGGAACCAAAAGTCTCACCAGCGCGTTGCATGTTTTGGGGTTTAAAATGATTCATTACCCCGAAGATGAAACAACATTTCGGGAACTTGCCGAAGGACATTATCAGTTTTCCTTGCTGCAACAGTTTGATGGCATTACGGATATTACGGTGTCGGCATTTTATCCACAGTTGGATCAGTTGTTTCCGGGGAGTAAATTTATTTTAACGATCCGCGATCGCGAGCAATGGCTCGATGCAATGGAGCGTCATTATGCCAATCGGCCGGCGTTTGACTTAAGTGACGTGCCAGAGCAAGAAATCCATATGCGGATTCGGCGTTTTCTGCGCAGTACGGTGTATGGGTGTTATGAGTTTAATCGCGATCGCATGGCCTATGTCTATGATTTGCACTATCGCAATACCCTCGACTATTTCCGCGATCGCCCTGAATCCCTCTTAGTGCTCAATATTGGCGCAGGGGAAGGCTGGCAGCAGCTTTGTCCGTTCCTCGGCTGTCCCGTCATTGAGCAGCCCTTCCCCTTTATCAAAAAGCAAACGATGTTAAAATCCTTGCTCAATGATGACGCTCGTTTAATGGAGAATCCAGTCCTGTCCTAGGCATCGTAGCTCGACGATTGGAGGGTGAACATCCGCGCATAAACACCATCGCGGGCCATCAGTTCGGCGTGACTCCCCATTTCTTGGATCGTGCCATGTTCCAAAACAATGATGCGATCGGCCATGCGCACAGTTGAAAAGCGATGGCTAACGAGAAAGGTGATTTTACCGGCGGCGAGTTTGCGAAAGCGTTGGAAGAGGTCGTATTCTGCGATCGCATCCAACGCCGCCGTCGGTTCATCCAAAATCAAAATTTGAGCCGGGGTCATAAACGCCCGCGCCAAGCCGATTTTTTGCCATTGCCCTCCGGATAATTCTCGCCCTCCCGGAAAAATCTTGCCCAGCATCGTTTGATAGCCTTGGTCTAGGGTGGTAATCATCGGATCTGCCCCCGCATCTCGTCCTGCTTTTTGAATAGAGGCGAGGTTTTGATGGTCTTGAATATTCCCAAACCCGATATTATCAGCAACACTGAAGTTATACCGGGCAAAATCCTGAAAAATTACCCCCACATTACGCCGCAACTCCACTAAGTCAAGCTGATCAATGGGAATCTGATCAATCCGAATTTCACCGGAGCTTACATCATAAAAACGAGTTAAAAGTTTCAATAATGTAGTTTTCCCCGCACCATTAACCCCCACGATCGCAATACTTTCCCCTGGCTGCACCGATAGGTTTAAATTGTCAAGAGTGGGCCGGTCTGCACCGGGATAGGTAAAACTGACATTTTCAAGGGTGAGACCCTGCTGTAATGGGTTGGGAAAAGGGCGAGGCTGTGCGGCATTTTTTACATGGGGCTGCAAGTTTAAAAAATCAAAAAATTGACTCACATATAGGTTTACCTCATAAAGCCTAGCGAGATCTTCAAGGAGACCTTGCATGGCGCTTTGCGCTTGGCGAAATGCACCACTATACATCCCTAACGAACCGATGGTAATTTGAGCGCGGAGGGTTTGAATCACAATCCAGGTATAGGTAGCATAAAATCCCAGTTTTGAGAGGAGGTTAGAGAGGGTGCGGGCGCGGGTTTGTTGGCGGGCAAGTTGTTCAGCTTCGTGGTTAAATTGATGCCGGATTGTGTGCCATTGTGCTAATAAATGTTCACTTAAATTAAACAGACGAATTTCTTTGACAAAGTCTTGATGGGTGAGAATGCGTTGGAGATAATCGGCGAATCGTCCGCTTTGGGTTTGGCGGCGCAATACCTTAAAGCGTTTGCCGGAAAACTGCACACTAATGGCAAAGGCGGGGATGGAGGTGGCAATCAGAAGAAGGGTGGCGAGGGGGCTAAACTGAATCATCAGTCCTACGAGGGTGAGGAGTTTAATGCCTTGGCCGAGAAAACTGGTGAAGAGGGTGAGGGCGCGCACAGGGTAGGTGCTACCGCTTTGTTGAGCGCGACTGAGGAGGTCGTAGAATTCGGGGAGTTCGTAGTGGGCGAGATCAAGCTTGACGGCTTGGCGGAGCAGGATGTTACTGGCGTAGAGGGTGAAGCGATCGCTCAACACCAACGATGTATAGGTGGAAAGCTCACTCAAAATGTCGTTGAACACCATCACCCCCAAGGCCGCGAGAATCAGGGTAAAAACAGGTGTCCAGAGGGCGGGGGGTTGTCCGATGAGGGCAATAATTTGATCGAGGGTGAGTTTGCCGAGATAGAGTTGGACGGCGGGTAAAACGGACGTGCTGAGGGTCGTCAGGAGCGAAATGAGCAGCCATTTCGGACTAGCTGACCACACTAATTTCAGGAGTTGCGGGGTATTGGCTAAGACGGCAAAGAAACGTAGGGACATTCTGGAGCCAGAATGAATAATCGCTACTATAGCAGTGGCAAACGTGAAAACGACTGCGTATCCATCACCCAAGTTACGAATCTGGAGGGGGGTATGAGTGAGCCAGAGGCTCACACGACCCTGCCTGAAATCCTCTGTAGTGCGAGCTTCTAGCTCGCTGCCTTGACGAGAGAAGGGGGATTAAACGCAGGCGAGTCAACCTTAGAACAGTGTGTATCAGCCGTAACCCTTTTTAAGGGGGATTGAGGGGCATCTTTGTCCCTCGTGTTGATGGAAACTGCTATATAGCGATCCTAAATCAATCGAAGATCTAATCTCCTCATCAACAAGGGGCTTAAGCCCCTTGTTAAGCCCCTTGTTAAGCCCCTTGCCTGTTCATGAATCGGTAGTGCATTTTAGTGCAGGCTAGAGGAAAAGATAGGGGCATCTTGCTCCGCCAGCTTCTCTCTGATGCCCCGATTGTACTCATGGATGAACAGCCATATCGCCCCAATGTGGTTCTCCACCTTTTTCGAGAACGACA
>NZ_JAQMTY010000214.1 GCF_028330765.1 Spirulina subsalsa CS-330
ATCAGGATAAATCAATGGCGCTAGTCGTTGAGCCTAGCAACCCTCTGCAACTCTCGTTGTTTGAGTGGATAAATGGTCAGGTAACTGGCTGTTCAGAATCCCCCACTATAGCCCGTAGGGTTTAGTGGGGGAGTATGTCAACGAGCGAGAACCCATCCGCGAGACTCCAAGGTTTGAGGACTGGGTGTGATTGTTCTGGATACGAATGTGTTGTCTGAGTTGATGCGGCCACAGGGTTCAGGGGTTGTAGGTGAATGGGTGGGTCAACAGGTGAGTTCGGAGTTGTACATAACAGCCATCACAGCAGCAGAAATTCTGTATGGTATTGCCTTGTTGCCACAGGGAAAACGGCGAGAGGCATTGAGTGAAGCGGCGCAGTTAATGTTTCGGGAAGATTTTGCGGGGCGAATTTTGCCATTTGATGAGGCGGCGGCGGTGGCATTCGCCAGTATTGCTGCGGAACGCCGCCGGAGTGGAACGCCAATTTCGCAAGCAGATGCGCAGATTGTAAGTATTTGTCGGGTACATGGGGCGGCGATCGCCACCCGGAATGTGGACGATTTTGCCGGGTGTGGGATTGCGATCGTCAATCCTTGGGGCGTTGATGAGCGATTCTAGCAGGGGCGGCGCGGGCATCGTCGCCGGTTCCGACCCCGATCGCGAAGCGAAATCCAACTCAAACTCCAAACCATGCTCAAAACCCTGCAATGATTAGCCCCTGAGCCAAAACGAGATGCGATCGCCCGTGAGCAGATGATGGCATGACCCTTGGCAACCCTCGATCGCAATGGAGAAACCGCAACTTATAAACCGGCGGGAATGGCGGCGATTAACTGGCGGGTGTAGTCGGTTTTGGGGTTGGAATAGATGGCTTCGGCGCGGTCGATTTCTTCGATTTTGCCCTTGTTCATGACCATGATGCGATCGCTCATGAACTTGACCACACTTAAATCGTGAGAAATAAAAATGTAGGTCAGGCCGAAGTCTTTTTGTAAATCCTTGAGCAGGTTCAAGACTTGGGCTTGTACCGAAACATCAAGGGCGGACACCGATTCATCACAGATGATAAAGCGGGGATTGAGGGCCAAGGCCCGCGCAATACAAACCCGCTGCCGTTGACCGCCGGAAAAGGCGTGGGGATAGCGATTCATCATCGTCGCATCGAGGCCCACCCGTTCGAGGAGATCCACGGCGCGATCGCGCTGTTCGGCTTTGGGTTGGTTCGGATTGTGAACCCGCAACGGCTCCATAATGGTATTGCCAACCGTCATCCGAGGGTTGAGGGAATTGTAGGGATTTTGGAAGATAATCTGCATTTTGCGGCGCAGTTTTTGCAGTTGGCGGGGCTTGTATTGGGTGATGTTTTCCCCTTCAAAATAGATCTCGCCGGCCAGTTCTGGCATCAGGCGCAACAGGGTATAGGCGAGGGTGGATTTACCACAACCGGATTCCCCCACGAGGCCCAGGGTTTCACCGGGATACACCTCAAACGACACATCATTCACGGCCATAAAATGCTGCTTTTCGAGGCCCAAACTATTTTTAATCGGGAAACCAACCCGGAGATTTTTCACTTGTAAGAGGGGTTTTTCCAGGGTGCGATCGGCTGGGGGGGTAGCTGGGGGTTCAGGCGGGGCGGCTTGACCATTGCCGGCGAGGAAGTCGGCGACGGTGGGGAGATAGGTTTGGATGATGTCGAGGCGGGGGCGACAGGCGAGGAGGCCTTGGGTGTAGGGATGTTGGGGGGTTTGGAAAATGGCACTGACGCGATCGCGCTCGACAATCTTGCCCTGATACATCACCGCCACTTGATCCGCTACTTCGGCGATCACGCCGAGATCATGGGTGATGAAAACGAGGGACATTTGGCGCGATCGGCAAAGATCGGCGAGGAGTTTAAGAATACTCGCCTGAACAGTGACATCGAGGGCGGTGGTGGGTTCGTCGGCGATTAAGAGCGTCGGGTTACAGGCGATCGCCATCGCAATCATCACCCGCTGCTGTTGGCCGCCCGATAGTTCGTGGGGGTAGCGATCGAGCATGGCGCGTTTCTGTTGGTTGACCCATTGGGAACGAGCGCGATCGCCTGCTTCAGTGCCGAGGGTTGGCGCGGCTTGGCTGAGGAGTTCATCGTCTTGGGCAATGAGCCGCACTTCTTGCAGAGATGCGATCGCCCGCCGTCGCGCCTCCGCATCGCCAACCCCTTGATGGAGCCGAATCGCCTCGGTAATTTGAAACCCAATCGTATAGACCGGATTAAGGGAACTCATCGGATCTTGAAAGATCATCGCCACGGCTCCGCCCCGATAGCGGCGGCGTTCTTCTTCGGGCAAGCCTAAGAGATTTACCGGCTCTCCGTCCGCCTCACAAAACCACACTTCCCCCTGAGTCACCCGCCCCGGATGGGGAACCAACCCCAAAATGGCGAGGGATGTCACCGATTTACCTGATCCCGATTCCCCCACAATCCCCAAGGTCTGACCCCGCGCCAAGGTGAAGCTAATCTCATCAACAGCCGTGCGGGTCGTTCCGTCCGTGACGAATTGAACGCAGAGATGGCGAACATCAAGAACAGGATGGTTCATGGGCAGGTGATCGGTGAAATTTGACCGATTTTAACAAATTTCCCGTTTGGTATTGGATCAGGAGGCAAGTGATCTGATCCAGTCGCAACCTGGGCTTGGCAACCAAGCCCCTACGGGAGCCGATCGGGTAGGGGTTTGGTCTCCAAACCCGCAATCAGGGCAATCACACTACGATCGCTTAAGACAACACAATCTAACCATCAGCACGATCGCAATACACCGCGATCGCCACTTTGCCGCAGATTTGCCGCGATTCTAATGCCCGGATCGCCGCCGGAGTCTCGGCGAGGGGATAGGTGCGATCGACCCAGGGCACGACCTGGCCGGCTTCAATCAGATCCGTCAAACGCTGCAAATCCTCCCGATTCGGCGCGGATACCAGACCTTTGATCGGGTGGCCTGTCAATTTCGCGATCGCTGATCCCAAGAGCATGACTTGAAAAAATCGTGCTGTGGAACCGCCCACGAGGACATAGGTTCCGGACGGGGTGAGGGCGGGGAGCCAATCGAATACCGATCGATAGGCGGCGGTGTCGAGGATGAGATCGTAGGGGCCATCTGCGATCGCGGCTTCACGACTGGCGAAGATGCGATCGTAGCCGTGCGATCGCACCTGTTCCACCTTCGACGCACTACAAACCCCCGCCACCGCCGCCCCCAACGATGCCGCGATCTGAAGCGCAAACGACCCCACACCCCCCGCCGCACCGTTAATCAGCACCCGTTGACCCGGCTGCACCTGCCCCACCGCTTGCAACCCCTGCAACGCTGCCAACGCCGACACCGGAACCGTCGCCGCTGCCTCAAAACTCAGATTCACCGGTTTCAACGCCAACGATGCCGCCGGTACGCAAACATAGTCCGCAAACCCGCCAAACCCAGCTTCCGACAAGTCCCCATAAACCGCATCCCCCGGCTGGAACTCCGTCACCGCCGCCCCCACCGCTTCCACTCGTCCCGCCATGTTGGAGCCGAGAATCTGAAGCTTGGGAGCGAACAAACCACCGTAGATCAACCGCACGAGCCACGGTGTACCGCGCATCAAATGCCAATCCCCCGCATGGACGGAGGTGGCGTAGACCCGCACGAGCACGTCATGGTCGGCGGGGCGGGGTTTGGGGACGGTTTGCAACGAGAGGACATCGGGCCCACCGTAGCGAGTTTGCGCGATCGCCCGCATCGTCACAGGTTGCTCGGTACGGGATTGAGACGGTGTGAAAGATGGAGCCATAGGAACCTCAAAAATTTAGGGATGGGCAGCGGGGACGATCAACCGTGACCCCTTGCACTTACACTGTAAGTTTAACTTACGACGTAAGTTTGTCAAGATACAGCCTAGGCAACCTACCCCCATCCGATGTCTAACCCTTCACCCTCCCAACCCCTCAGCCGCGATCGCATCCTCCACACCGCCCTCCACCTCGTAGACAATGGCGGTATAGAGGCCCTCTCGATGCGGAAACTCGCTGAAGCCCTCGGTGTCAAAGCCATGTCCCTCTATAACCACGTCGCCAACAAGGACGATATTCTCGACGGCATCGTCGATCGCGTCATCGGCGAAATTGATCTGCCCCCCCTCGATACCGACTGGCAAACCGCGATCCGCCACCGCGCCCGCTCCGCCCATCGGGTTTTGATGCGCCATCCCTGGGCCGCGTTGGAAATCATGGCGCGGGTGAACGTGGGGCCGGCGATGTTGCGTTACATTGATACCACCTTGGGCTGTTTGCGGGCGGCGGGATTTTCCTTAGAATTGGCCGACCATGCCTGGAATGCGATCGATAGCCACATCTACGGCTTCACCCTCCAGGCGTTAAATTTTCCCTTCGAGGCCGCCGACTACGCCACCGCCGCCGAGCAATATCTCGCGATGATTCCCCCGGAACAATACCCCCACATGAACGCCCTCACCCACCAGGTGATCGCGGGACAGTACGACGGCATTCACTCGTTTGAATTCGGCTTAGATTTAATTTTGCAGGGGTTAGAACCATTGCGCGATCGCATTGAACCCCCATCCCCCTGAACCAGCGATCGCCAAAGGGTGATCCCGCCCGATCCTGGGCAGCGATCGGGCGGATGACCAGATTGCCCAGCCTGCGTTTAGCCGCCATTGAACGCCTGCTACGCCATCAGGCGGGCCGTGCCAGAAACGCGAATCGAGCTACCGGGAATGGGGGAAATTTCCGCCCTGAGCAGAGACCGCATCCCCATATCCTCCCCTTGCACCACATCGATCGCGCCCTGATGGGGCCAGTTGAGATCACGGAGATACCCCCCCAATGCTGCCGTGGCCGCCCCTGTGGCCGGGTCTTCATACACACCCCCAGAGGCGAACGGGTTGCGGGTGTGAAAGCGTTGGGGGGTTTCGGCATAGGCTAACAGAATGGTGATGATTTTGGCTTGCTCCATGAGGACGCGACCGGCTTCGAGGTCGTAGGCCATGGCGGCGAGGGTGTCCCGGCGTTTGAGGCCGAGCAGGAGATGATTCGCCCCGCCGTGGATGTAGGCCGGGGGGAGGTGGGGATCGAGGTCGTCGGGGGTGTAGCCGAAGAGGTGCAGCGCTTCGGTGACCAGTGGCGGCGCGGCGGCGGTGCTGTGGGTGGGGGGCGATTGGAGGGCGGCGGTGATGATACTGTCCTGTTGATGACCGTCTACGGTGATTGCTGCGTCGTTGAGGATGAGTTTAAACGTGCCGTTACCCCGTTCTAGGGCTAGGGCTGCACCGAGGGCGATCGTGGCATGGCCACAAAAGGGAACTTCTGAGGCGGGGGAAAAGTACCGAACGCGGAAGGCATCGTCCATCGGGGCAGCAAAGGCCGTTTCTGAGAAACCCACTTCAGCGGCGATCGCTTTCATCTCCGGTTCACTGGGATGCTGTGCCGCAATCAAGACCCCGGCAGGATTTCCCCCGATCGCACCATCGGAAAACGCCGCAATTTTTTGAACGAGTTTTGCTGTGGGGATCTGTTGCATAGCTATACCTTGGGGTTGATCGATGGGATGGGGTTGAAATACCGTACCGCGTAGGACTAACTGCCGCGATCGGTGGGGGGGTTGAAAATTTCGCTCAGACCTTCCCCCATCAGGGAAAGGCCGGTAACAAGACAGGTCATCGCCAGGCCGGGAAAGAGGGCCGTCCACCAAATCCCGGTAGGCAGGGCATCGAGGGCGAGGCGGAGATCGTAGCCCCATTCCGGGATGTCGGGCGGGAGGCCTAAACCGAGGAAGCCGAGGCCACCCAGGATCAGAATCGCATCGGCGGCGTTGAGGGTGAAGAGGACGGGGACGCTTTGGATGACGTTGAGGAAGAGGTATTTTGAGAGGATGTGGAGGGGGGACGCTCCCATGGCGCGGGCGGCTTCGATGAAAAGTTCAGTTTTAACGCTGGTGGTATGGTTGCGAACGACGCGGAAATATTGGGGAACGTAGGAGATGCTGAGGGCGATCGCCGCATTAAACACCCCACGCCCCACCACAAACGCCAAGGTCACCGACAGCAACAACCCCGGCAGGGTATAGATCGTATCCATCAAAAAAATCAACAGACGATCCACTCGTCCCCCCAGATAGCCACTCACCAACCCCAAAGGCACACCGATCAGCAGCGACAGGGTGGTGGCGATCACCACCACATGGAGGGCCGCCCGTGACCCGAAGAGGGTACGAGAAAACACATCATACCCTTGGCGACTCGTGCCGAACCAATGGGCGGCGCTGGGGGGTTCGTGGAGGGGGTTGGTGAGGAATTCTTGGGGGTCGGCGATCATGCCCCACTGGGCGAGGAGGGGGGCGGAGAGGGCGGTCAGGATAAATAGACCCGTAATCACAGCCCCGATCACCATCAGGTGTCGGGAGAGGGAGGGACGTTTAAAGAACTGCAACCAGCGTGCATTCGAGGCTACCATCGGCAATCCAAAATCATGGGCAAGAACGGCTTTATTCTCCCATTGCTGCGATCGCTTTGGGTACTGTTTGGGCCAGGGTGAGGGGATCGGCGGCGAGTTCACTCTCGGTGTGGGCGATGAGGCGACCGGCTTGGGCGTGGCAGGTGGCGGCGGTGGCGGCGATGTGATCGAGGGGGGCGGTGGGTTGAGCGAGGAGACCGCCGAGGAGGCCGGTGAGGACATCGCCACTGCCGCCACGGGCGAGGGCGGGGGTACTTTCGGGAATGATCCACAGGTTTCCGTCGGGATGGGCGATCGCAGTCCGTGCCCCTTTGAGCAGAACGATCGCGCCCGTTTGGGCAGCGGCAGCGGTGGGGGCTGTGAAGCGATCGCCCCCGTCCCAATCGGGAAACAGGCGGCGAAATTCCCCCAGGTGGGGCGTGAGGATTGTGGGGGCGGGGCGGGTTTTCAGGGTGGCGATCGCACCGCGTTGGGCCAGCAGATTTAAGCCATCGGCATCGAGGAGCAACGGCACAGGAACCGAGAGGATCGCGGTGAGGAGATCGGGGACATCCTGGGTTAAGCCCGGGCCGAAGGCGATCGCATCATAGCGGCTCAGGTCGCAATCCGTCGGCAGTGAGGCGATCGCCCCCGTGGCCGTCTCCTCACACCCGATCACCAACGCCTCCGGAACCTGCGCCACCAAAAGCAACGCGAGGGACTCCGGCACTGCGATCGACAGCATCCCCACCCCACTGGCCCGCGCCCCCAACGCCGCCAGCACCGCACTCCCCCCATAGCGCCGCGACCCACAGATTAACAAGAGATGCCCCTGTTGATATTTATGGGTGATGGGGGGACGGGGAAGGGGTAAACTAGCGCGGGCCTGGGCGGCGGTGAAAACTTGATGGGGTGGGGTGGGGCCGAGATCAGCGGCGATCGCCTGGGGCGGAATGCCAAACTCCACCAACTGCACCGCGCCCAAATAGGGCAAGGCCGCCTCTTGAAAACAGGCCCGCTTCCACAGCCCTAAACAGAGCGTCTCAGTGGCCCGCACCGCCACCCCCAACACCGCCCCCGTATCGGTGTGAATCCCCGACGGCAAATCAATGCTAATCACGGGGGTTTGGCTCTCGTTAAGGGCGGTAATCTCAGCCGCGAGATCCCCCGCGATCGCCCGCGTCAGGCCGAACCCAAACAGCCCATCAATAATCAAATCACAATGGATCAACTCAGCCAGGCTGGAGACAGTGGGAATCTGTACATAGGCGGCATAGGTGCGATGCTGCTCAGTCAAGGGTTTGCAGCGCGAAAACGGACAATACAGCAAGACCGAACGGCCCATTAATGCCAATTCTCGCGCCATCACGAGAGCATCGCCGCCATTATGACCCGGGCCGACGAGGATACCGAAGGACTGCGATCGCGCCCCCACCGCACTGGCTAAAATCCGCTGCACCATCAACCCCGCCACCTTCTCCATCAACGCCGCCACCGGCATTGCTGCCCCAAAGAGTTGCGACTCAATTCGGCGCATCTGGTCAGCCGTTACAA
Source organism: Spirulina subsalsa CS-330 (assembly GCF_028330765.1). Taxonomy (GTDB): domain Bacteria; phylum Cyanobacteriota; class Cyanobacteriia; order Cyanobacteriales; family Spirulinaceae; genus Spirulina; species Spirulina subsalsa_A. The sequence continues at coordinate 8,027 of NZ_JAQMTY010000214.1, forward strand.
TGGGATACTGTCGATTCATCGTGATTGATTACTCAGCCCCTAACGAAATTTTGGTAGCACAGGATCACGCTCAAGCATCACAACTCAGAGTTATTTCAGGCACGCCTGTATAATAGTCACAGTCTAGGCTTAATCCTTTCAAGTCACCCCTGTATCGAGTCGGAATCGCTTCGGCAACGTGAGCCAGCGAGAAGATCCGGCAAGCTAAGGATTTTGATCCTTTTACGGCAACAACGCGATCGCAATCCAGCGCCTTTTGATAGGATTCAAACCGCTTTAGTGCATTGTGGCTATTTTTGAGTTTTGTTAAAAAATAAAAAATTTTATGAATATTTAACAAAATTCAAATCAGGTCAAAAGTCTAAAAGCAAAAGGGTATCACCGAATACGATACGATGGGATCTTATCCCTCATGAGATACTTATTTCGCTGATTTTAACGTCCAAATTTCCTATCAATCCAAGTCTAAAGCAAATCAGCGCCCACAAAACACGCTGGGCTGCTCTATTTTGATTAATTTTTCTTTATCAAGTCATGATCGGTGAAAGCCCCTCATCAAACAAACATGAGTCTTGAAAAAAAATCCCGGTTATCCCATGTTCAGCAATGGAATACCAAAAAGGTATTAGTCCTTATTGCCTTAATTGTTTTGGGCTTTTTGGGGAACTACTATAAATTTTCTTTATTCTTTGGTGTTGATTTTATTTTCGGGGAAATTGCAGTTTTTCTCGTTCTGTACTTTTATGGCTGGATGTGGGGCAGTCTGGCCGGACTGGTGGCTGGCTTTTGTACTTATATTTTGTGGAATCATCCCTATGCGGTGATCATTTTCACCCTCGAAGCTATTTTTGTGGGATGGGGGTTACAGCGCCGCAATTGGAACATGGTTTCCTTGGTTTTATACTATTGGCTATTGATCGGCATTCCACTGGTGGGAATTTTTTATGGTGGCCTCTTGCCGATGTCCACCAATGGTGTCATTTTAGTGGCTCTGAAGCAGCCCGTTAATGCGATCGCCAACGTCTTAATGGCGCAATTATTTATTTATTTACTGCCTCTCTTTCCTTATTTTAAATATCAACGTTCCCATGGCACTCGCCTCTTTCAGCAATTATTGCTCACTGTTTTTATAGCCTTTGTCTTTTTCCCATCTCTCTTTGTGATGGTCTTTAATGCTCAACAGTCTTTGACGAATTTAGAAACTGAAATTCAAACCGAATTAGACGTAGCATCCTACCCTTTAATTAATAATCTTAATTTTTGGTATGACCAGCATGAAGATGCGATCGCCAACCTCGCCACCTTTAGCCAAACAGCCACCCCAGAGCAGCTTCAAATTGCATTTAGGACAACGCAACAAAACCTACCCTCCCTCAGCCAAATCACACTGTGGGATGGCAATCAAAACACCATCGCCAGCACCTCCCCCCTAGACTCCCCCAACTCCACACCGTTCACCTCCTCCCTAGACACCCTCACCCAACCCCAAACTCGTTTAGAGCTTGGGACGAGCGATCGCCCCCCCCAACTGCATTTTTACTATCCCGTCCTCGCGGATCTCGACCCATCCACCATCGCCCCCCCCGTCATCCATGCTCGGCTCAACCTCCAGCATGTCACCGAACTCCTGCGCAGCAAAAACAGGATCGGGAACCTCCAAGCCATTCTCCTCACCCAAAGCAACGAACTGATCACCACCAGTTACCCCTTAGCCGAAGCCCAAAAAATGATCTCCGAAGGGGAGATTCGCCAGGTGAATGAGCACATTGTTCACTGGCTGCCGGAACCCCGCCCCAACGTTCCGATCATGACTCGCTGGCGGCAGTCGTTCTACAGCACAGACTTAACCATGGGCAATCAACTGCCCTGGATTTTACGGGTACAAATCGCCACCGCCAACCATATCAATGGTCTCGAACGCATCTACATCCGATCTTTGGCGATGATTTTAGCGATCGTCGGAATTGCCCTCGCCATTGCCACCCTCCTCAGTCGTCGTTTTAGTCGTCCCCTCCTCAACCTGGCCAAACTGACCACCAACCTCCCTGCCAAACTCTTTGACACCTCAACCCCCCTTCAACCCTTCGCCAGTCAGACCACCTACATCCACGAGATCAAAATTCTCACGGAAAATTTCAACCTGATGGCCCGCGCCCTCCGGCAAAAGTTTGACGAACTACAACAAACCAAAAGCAGCCTCGAAGACCGTGTCCAAGAGCGCACCCATGAACTGGTCAAACTCAACGCCGACCTCATCGTCCAAATCCACGAACGGCAGCGCATTGAAAATATTCTCCGCGAACGAGAAGAACGCTACGATCTCGCTATTTCCGGCACCAATGATGGGATTTGGGATTGGGATTTGCGAACCAATTCCGTGTATTATTCGCCGGCTTGGATGCGCATTCTCGGCTATGCGGATCACCCCTTACCCCATACCGTAGAAACCTGGTCAGAACGGGTGCATCCTGATGATCTTGACCTCGCATTTACAGATATTCAACGCCACCTTGACGGTCAAACCTCGCTCTATCAAAATATCCACCGTTTGAAGCATCGTGACGGGGAATATCGTTGGATTGAAGCGAAAGGCAAATGTCTTAAAGAAACCCACAGTAAACCCCATCGTCTCGTCGGAACCATCACCGACATTACCAAACGGAAACAGGCCGAAGAAGCCCTGTATTTAGCGAAAGCTGATGCAGAATTGGCCAACCGCACGAAAAGTGAATTTCTCGCCATGATGAGCCATGAAATTCGCACGCCGATGAATGCGGTGATTGGTATGACGGGCCTGTTACTCGATACACCGTTAAATCATCAGCAATATGATTTTGTGGAGACGATTCGCACCAGTGGTGATGCATTGTTGACGCTGATTAATGACATTCTGGATTTTTCTAAAATTGAGTCGGGCAAACTTGAACTAGAACAGCAGTCGTTTCAACTGCGGAGTTGTATTGAAGAGTCCCTCGATTTGTTGGCCTCCCGTGCGGCGCAGAAAAATCTTGAGTTGGCGTATTTAATGGAGTCCGATGTGCCGGAACTGGTGGTGGGGGATGTGACCCGGTTACGGCAAATTTTGGTGAATTTGGTGAGTAATGGGGTGAAGTTCACGGAGCAAGGTGAGGTGGTGGTGAAGGTGTCGGTGCATTGGCCGGAAATGGTTCCCATCGCGGATCGGGATCAGACTGTGGTGACGTTGCATTTTCAGGTGCAGGATACGGGGATTGGGATTCCCCACGATCGCCACCATTGTCTGTTCCAAGCCTTTAGCCAGGTGGATGCTTCTACGACCCGTCATTACGGCGGTACGGGTTTAGGGTTGGTGATCAGTAAGCGGCTCACGGAAGTGATGCAGGGGACGATGTGGGTTGACAGTGATGTCGGCATCGGCTCGACGTTTCATTTCACCATTCCGATCCGCACCGATGGGGCTGATCCCCTTGATCAAGATTCCCCCGATACTAATCCGCTCCAGGGGAAACGGGTGTTAATCGTCGATGATAATGCAACCAATTTGCAAGTGTTATCGCTCCAACTGCGCAGCTTTGGGATGCAGTCCTATGTGGAACAGTCGGGGGTGGTGGCGTTGGACTACTGCACGAATCATCCGGTGGATCAAGAAGTGGATGCGATGATTCTGGACATGAGTTTGTCGGATTTTGATGCTGAAACCCTGGCGAAACGGGTGCGATCGCAATGGCCGAAACTGCCGATCGTAATGTTGATTTCGATTAATGCGGTGGGAACGGTGCAAACATCCGATTCATTCAGTCCCTTTGTGGGGTATCTCCATAAACCGATTAAACAGTCACAATTGTATAATGCGCTTGTGAAAGCCCTCTATCCGCCGTTGGATGATATTGCCCAGAAGATTATGACTCAGACGAATGAAGTGCCCCTCGCTCAAACGGTTCCCCTCAGAATTTTGTTGGCGGAAGATAATGTGGTGAACCAAAAAGTCGCGTTAAGCATTTTACAAAAGCTGGGCTATCGGGCAGATGTGGCGGCGAATGGCTTGGAGGTGTTGGAGTCGTTGGCGCGGCAGTCCTATGATGTGGTGCTGATGGATGTGCAGATGCCGGAGATGGATGGCTTAGAGACGACGCGCCATATTTGTAGTGAATGGCCTGAGGCCCAGCGTCCGTATATTATTGCGATGACGGCGAATGCGATGCAGGGCGATCGCGCCGCTTGCCTGGATGCGGGGATGGATCATTACCTGAGCAAGCCGATTCGCCTCCCAGCCTTGATCGAAGCCCTCAGCACGGTGCATCAACGTCACCTGGATGCGCTGCAACAACGCCCGAAACCGACGGCTTCGGTGTTGGATGCGGCGGTGTTGGATGAACTGCGGATGATGGGGGGTGATGGGGCCAATGATTTGATGGTGGATTTGATTGATTCCTATGTGGAGATTGTGCCGGATCTGTTGGCTCAGATTGAGGCGGGGGTGACGCACTGGGACTATGACCAGCTTCAGCGGGCGGCCCATTCGCTGAAGTCGAGCAGTGCTTCGTTGGGGGCGAGTTACTTGGCGGAACTGTGCCAAGCGTTGGAGCGGTTGGGGCGATCGCAGATCAGCAATGGGGCGGCTGAGTTATGGTCGCAAATCCAAGGGGAAGCCGAGCGCGTCCAAGCGGCCATGGCCCAAGAACGCCAAAAATATGCCGCCCCAGCTACCCCGCCCCAACCACTGTAAACCCGGCCCAATCTTTCGCAGCGGGATAGGTGGCGCGGGTGGTGAGCATGGCATGGCGCAGGGCGATCGCCGGATCAGCCTGACCCTCCCACTGGCGATAAAACTCCGTCATCAACAGAGCCGTGGGTTGATCGGGCACGGCCCACAGCGAGACGATCACCCGCTGCGCCCCTGCCCCTAAAAACGATCGCGCCAACCCCACCACCCCATCCCCCGTCAATTGACCGCGCCCGGTATTGCAGGCACTAAGCACCACTAAATCGGCGTTGATCTGCTGCTGGAGGATGTCGAGGGAGGTGAGCAGGCCGTCATGGTGGTCATCGGGAGCGAGGGCGATCGCACCGGGAAGCGATGACCACAGGGGGATTTCATCTAAGAGGCCATGGGTGGCGAGGTGGATCACGTCGGCCTGCTGGAGGCGTTGCAGCACCGTGGTTTCGGTGGCGGCGTTGCCCAAAAGAGGCGCGGTGTTGAGGAGGGTGGCGATCGCCTTGGCTTCCGTTTCTGTACCGGGGAGGGCGGCGAGGCTTTGGGGGGGTTGATTCAGCCCCGCGCTGAGGTTGGGCATGGTGGGATTACCGACGATCAGGGGATGGTGGGGCAAGCGATCGCGCCGCCCCCGCAGCAGGGCCAGGGTTTGAATCGAAGGGGCGGTGGTGATGGTATGGCGGGCGATCAACGGCTGTCCGGCTTGATCCAACAGGGCGGCAAAGGGCACTAAAAACAGGGTGTCTTGGGGGATGATCGCCACCACTTGCTCCGGGTCGGTGGGGAGTTCGGCGGCGATGGGGGCGATCAGGGTTTGGTAAAGGGTGGTGAGGGCGGTGGGGATGCGATCGCCCCGTTGCCCCAGCACCTGATTGCGTGTCCGCACCACCGTATCGCTGACCGTATCATCGGGGTTCGCATCGAGGGGGGTTAGGGTTTGGGTGTGAAACGCGATCGCTCCCGTCGGTTGCACCGTCCAGATATAGAGGGTTTGCTCATCAATGAATGAATATTCCACGAGGGTGGTCTGAGTGGTGCGAGCGATGGCGCGAATCCCGGCCAAGTCCGGCGCAGTTGCCGGCGAGGGGCGATCGCTCCGGTCTCCCAACAGTTCCAAAAAGGCCCGAGCGCGGCCCTGTTCTGCCGCCACTAAGGCCGCCTCTGGATCGTGGCGAGCAATGTAGGCCCGTTGCAAGGCTTGGTAGGCGGTGCGGGTTTGGTCAAACAGGGCCACTTGGCTCGCATCGGTGAGGCCCGGTTGCAAGGCTTCGAGGGTTTGGATCGATTGGCGCAACAGGGCGATCGCCTCATCCAGCCGCCCCTGTTGAAGACGCAGTTGCCCCAAATGCCGCTCGGCAAAGGCCAGGGCGATCGCATTGCCTGTCTTCGGCCCCTTCAACACATCCTGATACTGACGTTCCGCCGCCGTGAGATCCCCCTGTTGCTCGTAGTGATGGCCCAAATTACTCAAGGCCACGGTGATCCCCGCTGCGTCCCCCGTGGCTTGATACTGTGCGAGGGCTTCGGTTTGCAGGGCGATCGCCGCGTTGTAGTTCCCCTGTTCGGCATAAATCTGCGCCAAACTGCTACGGGTCAAGGCCAGCGCCGCCTCATTCCCCAACCCCTTAAAAATTCCCTCCGCCTCCCGAAACAGATTCAGCGCCGTGGTGAGATCCCCCTCCCGCTGATACATCCGCCCCAAATTGAGCACCGTCAAGGCCTGCCCCGCCTGTTGTTGATCCGTGGGGATCGTGCGCCCCAAGGGGGCCCGCACCGCTAATTCTTGATGGACAATCACCGGACTGAGGAGGGATTGCCCCAAGGTATCCCGCAACAGTTCCAATTCCAGGGGCGGCGGCGTGTCGTCGGTTTTCGATAACCAGGTTTGATGCAGTTGGTACGCCTGTTGTGCGGTTTCGAGGGCATCGGAGGCTTGGCCCAGGCTAAAAAAGAGGGTGCTTAAATTGTTTAAAATCGCCGCTTCTTCGCCCAAATAGCGCACCCCCGCCTCGGCTAACTCATGAATAATCCCTAAAGCATCGTGATAGGCCCGCAGGGCGGCGGCGGGTTGGTTGGCGTTGGCATAGACGACACCGATGTTATTGAGGGTTTGACACTCCCACCGTTAAATCAAAGATTATAACGGGGGATTCTTGCTTCATTGGGTTTGTCTAGTCTCAAGTCATCTCTGTCTTGAAACCCCGTCCAGATTCCCCTCCACAAGCGTCTGTTTAACGTCCACTGAATGTCC